>CAZPJO010000253.1:0-4452 GCA_964586895.1 uncultured Roseicyclus sp. | reverse complement strand
TTGCAGGATCAGGGGTTCGACACGGTCGAGGCCAACCACCGCCTCGGGTTCGAGGATGATGAACGCGACTTCCGCCTCGGCGCGCGCCTGCTGCGGCAGATGGGCTTTGGCGCGGTGCGGTTGATGACCAACAATCCCCGCAAAGTGGAGCGGATGGAAGCCGAGGGCATCGACGTTGTCGAACGGGTGCCACTGGTGGTCCCTCCGAACCGGTTCAACGCCGAGTATCTCGCGGTGAAACGGTCGAAATCCGGGCATCTGCTGTGAGGGATGCGGCTGGTCAATCGCTCCTCCGGCCTTGGGCCGTCCTCGCAGCTGTGCTTTGGGGCCGGGCGCGATGACCTCGCCCGAGGATATGGTGCTAAGCCCGTCGGGCCTGCGGTTCTGGGGGGCGCGGTTGCCGTTTTCCGTGGGCCGAGGCGGCGTGGTTTGTGACAAACGCGAAGGGGATGGTGGCACGCCCGCGGGGGTGCACCGCATCGTCGGTTGCCTCTATCGCCCTGACCGACTCGCGCGGCCCTGCGATTGGGCGGTGCCGGTGGGGCCCGGTGATCTGTGGTCCGATGATCCCGCGCGCCCCGACTACAACACCATGGTGCGCACGCCCTATGGCGGATCGGCGGAGCGTTTGCAGCGCGGCGATCGGCTTTACGACATCGTGCTGATCACCGATTGGAACTGGCCCGATGCGCGCGCCGGGCGCGGGTCGGCGATTTTCATCCACCAATGGCGCGGGCCGGGGCGGCCGACCGAGGGCTGCGTGGGGTTGCGCCCCGATCATCTGCGCTGGATCGTGCCCCGGATCAGCTATGCGACCCGATTGGTGGTGCCGGCGTCTCTGGCGCGCTGAGGCGCCTTTAGTGTGCCCGCGCGCCCGGTTTTGCCGATTGCGCCAGAAGGTGCATTTTCATGGAACAAAGAGGGGCGATGTCAGGCCCCGTTCCGTGCCGGTTCGCGATTGGGGCCGCCGTTGGTGGCGCGGATTATCCGTAATCCCGTTCTCCGAAAATGGCGGAGCCGACGCGGATATGTGTGGCGCCCTGTGCGATGGCCTGTTCGAAATCCGACGACATGCCCATGGACAATCCCGACAGCCCGTTGCGCGCCGCGATTTTCGCAAGCAGCGCGAAATGAAGGCTGGGTTCTTCTTCAACGGGGGGGATGCACATCAGGCCCTGAAGCGGCAAGTCAAGCGCGCGCACCTCGGCGATGAACGCGTCGGCATCCGCTGGCAGGCACCCGGCCTTTTGCGCTTCTTCGCCGGTGTTCACTTGCACGAAGACGGCGGGGCTTTGCCCGCGCTCCTGAGCCAACCGGGCCAGCGTGGTGGCCAGTTTCGGCCGGTCCAGCGTGTGGATCGTGGAAAACATCTCGACGGCCTGACGCGCCTTGTTGGTTTGCAGCGGGCCGATCAGGTGCAGGTCGATGCCGTTGAACCGCGCCTGGAAGTCGGGCCAACGGCCCTGTGCCTCTTGCACCCGGTTTTCGCCATAGACGCGGTGGCCCTGTTCAAGGACGGCTTCGACCCGTTCGGGCGGTTGCACCTTGGAGACGGCGATCAGGGTGATGTCTTGGGGCGCGCGGCCATGGGCCTGCGCGGCGGTCTCAAAGCGGGTGGTGATCTCGGTCAGGGACATGACATCGTTTCCTAAAGCACTTTCCGAAAAGTGGCATCCCTAAACGCGTGCTTTTGAGAAGTGTCTGACCAAAAGAAAAGAGCGGGCACATGGCCCGCTCTATCCGTAAACCGATAATCCGTTAGGATTAGAAGGCCATGTTCAGGCCAACCGAAACGGTCTCGACTTCGCCACCGACTTCAAAGTCGCTGTGGCCGTAGCCGAGGTGCGCGGACAGACCCCCACCGAAGTCGTAGGATGCGGCCAGACCGAAGCCTTCGGAGCTCAGAGCATCCAGGTCGCTGTCGAACTCACCGTAGTTGGCGTGCACGGTGATATCACCGAACGTGTAGGACGCGCCGATACCGAAGTGGGTCGTGTCGACATCGCCAAGATCAACTGCTGCGGCGGCAACGCCGTCAACAGTGGAAACCTGCACAACGTTTTCACGCTCAACTTCGCTGTAGGTGACGCCTGCGGACAGGCCGTTGTCCAGCGAAACCGTTGCCGAGATACCGTAAACGGTGTCTTCGTCGCTCTCGTGGTTCAGCGTGTCTTCGTCCGGGTTGGTTCCCGTAACAGGTGCCGTGAAGTTCGGGCCATCAGTACCATCGGGCGAAACCTGGTAGCCTGCACCGATGGTGTAGGAACCGCCGCCGAACGAGCCGGTGTAGCTTGCGCCGAGGCCGTAGATCGCGTCACGCACATCGGTGTCGTCAAGTTCGACCGAGCCGGTGATCGTGAAGCCGGAAATCGAGTAGGAGTACGACAGGATCTGGCCGTCGAACGTGCCGTCGAGGCCACCGTTGCCGTTGTAGCCTGCGTGCGAGGTTTCGTCGTCGTTGATCGAACCCGGCGAACCGATGTTCACTTCCTGCATGCCGGCGTCGAAGCCGCCATCGGTGTCGCCCATGGTGAGCGTGCCGAAATCGCCGGAGATGAAGATGCTAACGCCAGCATCGTCGGTGCCAACGGCGCCTGCGTTTTCGTCGAGATCAACAGCCGCACCGAAGGTGATGCCGCCGGGTGTCTCGCCGGACAGGGTGAAGGTGACGTCGATGTCCTGAATGAACTGCGTCTCTTCTTCGGTGATAACGCGGCTGACATCAGCAAGCGTCGTGCCGTCTTCCGCCAAAACCAGAGCCGCGGTTTCGCGATCCTGGACACCCATTTGTGCGTTGCCGCTCAGCGCGACATCGGCCGATGCGAAGCCTGCGGTCGCAACAAGCGCCGTGGTCGCAAAAAGAACCTTTTTCATGATTTTCCCTCGTGTTCACTTTAGAAGGTGCACCCCAAGACGGGATATCCGACTGGGTATGCCCCTCTTTCGCGCTTTGGCCCTCGCATTGCAAGAAAGGGTCCGGACGCCCCCAAAGGTTGCTTCTGCCATGGTGCAGACATGCCACAGTCCGGTTTCGGCCCCGCCCGAATTGCACCGGATTCCCCCGTAAACACGCCAAATACCAGTGAAAACACGCGGAAATCGCATCGCTCTGCATCCGTGGGAACGCGCGCACCGGCATCAAACGGGCCGCCACCCGACACCGCGCGCATCCTGCAGCCCCGGCCAAGGGGCCCTCGATTCGGCGCAACCACCGGAACCGATTCCCCCGACCCCCGCACACCATACCTTGTTGAGTCGCGCCAATAGCCGCTCTGCCCCCAACCTCGCCGCGCTGGTCACCGGCCCTTGCTGCGCCACAGGGGCTTGGGTAGAAGACCACACGAGGCATGGCTGGGTGATCATTATGACGACGCGTTTGAAAAACCTTGTAGGCGCCGGGGCCGTCATGGCCCTGCTTTCTGCCTGTGGCGGCGGCACCGGCGGTCTGGGCAATGACACCGACCTGCAGGCCGAACGGCTGCAGGAGGAAGGCATCATGCTTGATCCCGACCGCGAAACCATCTTCGATCTGTTCAACGGCAACGAAGACCCCTCCAACACGGTCGCCGTCAACAGCTACCTCTGGCAGGCCAGCCAGGAGATCCTTGATTTCATGCCGCTCGAAGCCGCCGATCCATTCACCGGGATCCTGTCCTACGGGTTCGCCACCCCGCCGGGCGGCAGCCGCGCCTATCGTGCGACCGTCTTTGTCACCGACCCCGCGTTGGAGGCCCGCTCGCTGCGCGTCGCCCTGCAGGGTCGCAACGGCGGCGCCGTCAGCCGCGCCACCGCCCGCCAGGTCGAAGACGCCATCCTCACGCGCGCGCGTCAGCTAAGGGTGGCGGACGGGCGCCTCTAGACCGCAGGCACACGTCCGCCTAAACACACGCCGGGCCGCACTTGCGCCCGGCTTTTTCTTGCCCACCTTTCCTAGGAAACTCAGATGTCCCGCTACGACCCCGCCGAGATCGAGCCGAAATGGCAGCGCGCCTGGGAAGAGGCCGGCACGTTCCTTGCGACCATGTCCGCCGACAAGCCCAAGTATTACGTGCTCGAAATGTTCCCCTACCCCTCGGGCCGCATCCATATCGGGCATGTGCGCAACTATACGATGGGCGACGTGATCGCGCGCTACAAACTCTCCACCGGGCACAATGTTCTGCATCCGATGGGGTTCGATGCCTTTGGCATGCCCGCCGAAAACGCCGCCATGGCGCAGGGCGGGCATCCCGCCGATTGGACCTATGAGAACATCGACACCATGGTCGAACAGATGAAGCCGCTTGGCTTCGGCATCGACTGGTCGCGCATGTTTGCCACCTGCGACCCCGAATATTACGGTCAGCAGCAGGCGCTGTTCCTCGACATGCTGGAAGGTGGCTTCATCGACCGCAAGAACGCAGTGGTGAACTGGGACCCGGTCGATATGACGGTGCTGGCCAATGAACAGGG
>CAZPJO010000252.1:0-4454 GCA_964586895.1 uncultured Roseicyclus sp. | reverse complement strand
GCCTGAAGATCATTCACCAATGCATCGAAAAACTGCGCGCTGAACCGGGTGACGTTCTGGCCCGCGGCAAGATCACACCGCCGTCGCGGGGCGAGATGAAAACCTCGATGGAAGCGTTGATCCATCACTTCAAGCTGTACACCGAAGGGTTCCACGTGCCCGAGGGCGAGATTTACGCAGCCGTCGAGGCGCCGAAGGGCGAGTTCGGTGTGTATCTGGTGGCGGACGGGACGAACAAACCCTACCGCGCCAAGCTACGCGCGCCGGGGTTTCCGCATTTGCAGGCGATGGATTACCTGTGCAAGGGGCACCAGTTGGCCGATGTGTCGGCGATTTTGGGCTCGCTTGATATCGTGTTCGGGGAAGTGGACCGGTGACGCGCGCAGGGGCGGCCAAACTCGCCGCCTGTGCGGGGATTTTCGTTTGGACCGCGTCTGCGTCAATCGCGCAAATATCCGGCCCGCAGCAGCCTTTTGAAGTGGTGCAGATCACGCCGTCGGGTGAGGTTCTGGTGCGCGACGCGCAGGGGGCCTTCCTGTGCGCTTTGGACCGGACCGGGGCCCAGGAAATCGTTTTTGACGCCTGCCGCCCGATTGTGCGACGAGATGAGGTGGCGGATGCGGAGCCATCAATTCCGGACGCGTTGGCGGGTATCGACGCGCTGACCGACGCGTATATCGAAACCCTGTCCGACGATCTGTTCCTGATCGGGGCGGCGTTTACCAATGTGCTGCGGGCCAACGGGTGCAGCATCGAGCCGTCGGCTTACGCGTCGGAGGACGAACTTTTGGGCGAGGTCTTTACCGAACTGGCCCCGATCACCGGCCTTGAGGTGTTCCCGTTTCCTTTTGCGGCGGCCGACCTGCCCGCAGCAGACGAAGACCGCTACACCGAGATCGTGGACCGGATGCAACCGGTCTTTGCGCAGGGATATGTCGCGATGTTGAGCATGGGGACGATCACGCTTGAAAATGATGTCCTGACCCTGACGGCGGGTTGTCCTTGAGGTTTGGGCAAATCGCCCGCGATGGCGCGAAGGTCTGTTTCAGACGGCGCAGGCCCCTTGGTGTGTTCAGTTTTTTCATAACGCTTGTGGTGGCGGGGCTTGCCCATGGGCAGGCTGCAACGCCTGAGGATCATCCCGGTTATCCGCTGGCCCAAGCCATCGCCGAGCAGGGGTGTGTGTTGCATCAGGACGACGTGGGCGCGGTGATGGAAGAGCTCGGCCTTGGCGATGCGGATTTTCCGCAGATGGCGGTGCCGTTGATGCAGACGGGATTTTTGCGGCCCTCGGGGCAGGGGACTCTGACGCTGGAAAATTGGGGGCTGTGTGTGGGGGCCCGTGATTAAGAGGCGCGGCGGCTTGGGGCCGCTGGCGCTTTTTGTGGTGATGGGGATGGGCGCGGCCTCGGCGGGGTGGGCCGAGGATGACGCGCCGCTTCTGGAGCGGGCGGAGGCGCTGGACGCAGGCGCGGTCGATGCGCTTCTGGAGCAGGCCTATGCCGATATCGGATGCGCCCTGCCGCGCGATCTTGTGACAGTTTTCGAGGTTTTCCTGGTGGACCGCGCGATGACGGCTTTGGGCGCGCCGGTCGGGCCGGAGGTGGCGCGCGACGGGGTGTTCGCACTGCGCCTGCGCTCCACCACGATCCGGCATCCGGAGGCGCGCGCGGTTCTGGCCGTGGCGCGGGCGCTGGAGGGGCGCGTGGCGGCGGATCTGCGCGATGGGCGGCTGCGGGATTGGGGCGGCCTGTTGGAGGTGGCGGAGTGCGAGCCGGCGGGGACGTTGTTCGCGTTGTCCCCGTATGCAGGGCCGTAGCCGGAGGCCCCCCTGCGCCATAGCGCGCATGGACATCCGCGCCGGATTGCGCGAAACCCGGTCCCGACAAAACGACCCCCAGACAACGACCGCCAGGGACATTTCAGACATGCTGCGACGCCTGCACCCCGAGCAACCGGACACTTTCGCCTTCACGCCTGCCAATCAGGCCTGGGCGGAGGCGCAGATCACGAAATACCCCGAGGGGCGCGCGGCGAGCGCGATCATCCCGCTGTTGTGGCGTGCGCAGGAGCAGGAGGGGTGGTTGACCCGCCCCGCGATCGAAGGTGTGGCGGACATGCTGGGGCTGGCGCATATCCGGGCGCTGGAGGTGGCGACGTTCTACTTCATGTTCCAGCTTCAGCCCGTGGGCTCGGTCGCGCATATCCAGATTTGCGGGACGACGTCCTGCATGATCTGCGGGGCCGAGGATTTGGTGGCCGTGGCCAAGGACAAGATCGCGAAGCAGCCCCATGAGTTGAGCGCCGATGGGCGGTTCAGTTGGGAAGAGGTGGAATGCCTTGGGGCCTGCGCCAACGCGCCGATGGCCCAGATCGGGAAGGATTATTACGAGGATCTGACGGCGGAGACCTTTGGCGCGTTGATCGATGCGATGGCCGCGGGCGAGGTCCCGACACCGGGTCCGCAGAACGGGCGCTACGCGTCGGAGCCATCGGGCGGCTTGACGTCGTTGACGGCGCATGAGGCCGGGCGCGACGGGTTGAACGCCTCGGCGCGGCTGGCGGCGGATATCGGCGATACGATCAAGCGCATCGACGGGACCGAAGTGCCGCTTCTGGCGCCCTGGGGGCGGCAGTCGGGCGAGGGTGTTCCGCAGGAGCCGGAGCGGCCCAAGCCCGCGAACCGGGCGAAGGCCACGGCGGAAAAGGCGGCTTCCGCGAAGCCTGCGGCGAAGGTGGCTACTGCGAAATCGGTGGCAAAGCCCAAGCCCAAGCCCGAGCAAACGCCCGCCGCAGCACCGGCGGGGGATGTTGCAGAGGCCGCGCCCGAGCAGTTGAGCGCGGCGCGGGACGGTGGTGCCGATGATCTCAAGCGCATCAGTGGTGTTGGTCCGAAACTGGAAGGTGTGCTCAACGAGATGGGTTTTTACCATTTCGATCAGATCGCCGCCTGGGGCCCATCCGAAGTCGCCTGGGTCGATGCGCGCCTCAAGTTCAAGGGCCGGATCGAGCGCGACAATTGGATCGCGCAGGCCAGCGAATTGGCGCAGGACGGCTAGACGGTCTTACGGGGAAAACTGTGGCTGGTGTGCCAGACTGCGGCAATCTGTCTTTTCCACGGAAGACAGCGTCCGAATCCTGCGCTAAGACTTGTCGTGTAAAATAACGATGAACGACTTGGGGGTCTTATCATGACGAAATCCGGTGGAGTGGAGTGCCTGGCCTGGAGCTGGGGAATTGCCGCGCTTGTGGGTCTGTTTACGGCGGCAGCGCTGTGGATCCTGGGCGGTTGGAGCTTCATGCAGGGCGCTTTCATGGGTGTGCTTGCGCTTCTTGTGCTGGGTGCGATCCTGACGATCACCATGTGCCGCGCCCCTGCGACGCCGCATCAGGCGAGCGCGGGTCAGACCGCAACTGCCGCCGGAGCCGGAGCGGCAACGGCCACTGCGGCGACCGCTGCCGTGGATACCAGTGCGGCGGATGCTAAGGCTGCGGCTGATGCGAAAGCGGCTGAGGCAAAAGCTGCGGCGGATGCTAAGGCGGCCGCTGATGCGAAGAAGGCCGCTGAGGCGAAGGCTGCTGCGGATGCGAAAGCGGCGGCTGATGCGAAGGCTGCTGCGGATGCAAAGGCGGCGGCAGACCGGCAGGCTGCTGCGGATGCCGAGGCTGCGCGCGCTGCGGCGGCGACCCCCGCGGCGGCAGGGGGTGTGGATTACGACGGTGACGGCGTGGTCGAAGGCGCGAATGAGGGCACCCGGCCCGCGGCGCTCGACGGGCCGCGCGGTGGCAAGGCGGACGATCTCAAGCGGATCAAGGGCGTTGGCCCGAAGATGGAGAAGCTGTGCAACAGCCTTGGTTTCTACCACTTCGATCAGATCGCGTCGTGGACGCCGGATGAAGTTGCTTGGGTCGATGCCAACCTGGAAGGCTTCAAGGGCCGCGTGACGCGCGACACCTGGGTCGAGCAGGCGCGGCTTCTGGCCTCAGGCGGCGAGACCGAGTTTTCCAAGAAAGTCGATGATGGGGATGTATATTAAGCCCCGAACGTCGGAAGTTCGGATGGTGATATATGCGTGACCTGACACATATGATGCTGCGCGGCCCGGTCGCGCAGCTTTCTTTTTGGGGGGTGTGTTGATGCCCGCGAAAAAGCCGGTTTCCCCCGAAGAAAAACGCCGCGTGCGCCAGATCCGCCGTGCAGCGATCGTCATGGCAGCCACGATGGTTGTGTGGATGGGCGCGCAATTCATCGGCGGGCAGATGGGCTTGCCCGCGCGGTTCGTGTTCCTCATCGACCTTGCGGCGATTGGGGCACTGGTCTGGGCGCTTGTGGTGACGTATTGGGTATGGAAAGAGCGCAGACAAAGCTGAGGGAGCGCGGTCGGACCCCGCGCCCGGATCAAGGATTTAGCCATGTTGCAGGACAAAGACCGGATCTTCACAAACATCTACGG
>CAZPJO010000251.1:3516-4468 GCA_964586895.1 uncultured Roseicyclus sp. | reverse complement strand
CATGCAATGGGGCTACGCGGGCCTGTTCAACGTGGGTGTCATGGGCTTTGTGGCCTTGGGTGGGCTGGCCGCCGTCCTGATCTCGTCGGATCCCGTGCCCGAGGCCTGGGCCGCCGGTGGCTTCGGCGTGCTGCTCGGCCTTGTCCTGGGCGCGGCCACCATCGTCGCCGCCGTGCTGACCTACACCAAACTCGGCCCCGGACGGCTCCGCACCCTTGCTGTCCTCGCCGTCCTGCTCGCAGGCTTCGCGATCTTCCGCACCGTCTTCGACCCCGCCGTCGCGGCGGTCGAGGCCGTGGATCCCGCCTCCACCGGCTATCTCGGCGGCCTCGGCCTTCCGGTCATCCTCGCCTGGCCCATGGGCGGCGTCCTGGCCGCAGGGGCGGCCTGGATCATCGGCAAGACCGCCCTTGGCCTGCGGTCCGATTACCTTGCCATCGCCACGCTCGGCATCGCCGAGATCATCATCGCCATCCTCAAGAACGAAGATTGGCTGGCCCGTGGCGTCAAGAACGTCACCGGCATCCCCCGTCCGGTCCCCTACGAGGTCGACCTGCAAGCCAACGAAGCCTTCGTCAACGCCTTCGCCGATCCCGTCACCGCGTCGACCATCACCGTGAAACTGGCCTATGCGGGCCTGTTCATCGTGATCCTCGGCCTGCTCATCTGGCTGTCGGAAAAGGCCTGGAATTCACCCTGGGGCCGCATGATGCGCGCGATCCGCGACAATGAGGTCTCGGCCTCGGCCATGGGCAAGGACGTCAAGGCGCGCCATCTGCAGATCTTCATCCTGGGCTCCGCCGTCTGTGGCCTGGCCGGTGCGATGATGACCACGCTCGACAGTCAGCTTGTGCCGGGCACCTACCAGCCCCTGCGCTTCACCTTCCTCGTCTGGGTGATGGTGATCGTCGGCGGCTCGGGCAACAATTGGGGCGCTGTTCTGGGCGGTTTC
>CAZPJO010000251.1:0-3506 GCA_964586895.1 uncultured Roseicyclus sp. | reverse complement strand
CCTCCTCGACAGCGCGGCCCACATGCGCCTGCTGACCATGGGCCTGATCTTGCTTCTGGTCCTGCGCTTCAGTCCGCGCGGGTTGATCCCGGAGCGGTAGGCGCAAGGTTCATCCAACGCCCCTCCCGCAGACGTCTGCGCACTTTGCGTTCATAAGCCTGCGGCGTCGCGGCGACCTTCGCCCTGTGGCGCGTCAGATTGCAAAACCGGCAGGCCGCCGCGATGTTGTGATCCGACGTAACGCCCCCGTCCGACACCGGTCTCAGATGCTCCGCCGTGCATTGAAACCACCGTGCCTTTCGATGCGACACCCCGTGGTCCCGCATGAATGTATCGGCGCACCGTGACCACATCGGCTGCCCGCAATGCCGGCAGTTTCCGTTTTGAAGGGCAAACTTCTGTTGTCTGATTTTCGAGAGTTTTCGGCACATATCGCGCTCCTGTTTCGATTTCTGGAACCGAAAACAGGGTGCGAATGCGTTGCGCTCTCCGCGCAGGTGGCCTGAGGTTTCACCTGCTTGTTCTTCCCCACGGTCAGGGCCTGATGACTCCTCGACCGCATGGATAAAGATATACGCTGCCTTTCTGATTTGAAGACCCAAGATGGAAAAACAGTTTTTCCACGCCATGCACCACAAAAGATGACGATGCACCACGCCGCCCCTTCATCTTGCCAGAAAAACCTCGGGGTAAGCGCCCATCTGTTGGCGCCCCTCTTGGGGCGACAGGGCGCGAAGGGGCAGCGCCCCTTCCCACATATAATCCCTAACGAAACCTTACCGAAAACGGGAAACCATCGAAATTACAAACACATAACCCCCGGTTGCAACCTTGCAACCGGAGCCCCTCACCGCCCCTCATAAACCGGCGCGCGCTTCTCAAGAAAGGCCATCACACCCTCCTTGAAATCCCGCGTCTTCCCGCATTGCCCCTGCAACTGACCTTCCAGCATCAGCTGCTCTTCCAACCCGTTCCCAAAGCTCGCTCGCATCACCTGCTTGACCCGCTTGAACGCCTCCGTCGGCCCGCTCGCCAGATGCATCGCCCGACCCATCCAGACCTCCTCAAAGCCCGCGTCCTCCGCCACTTCCCAGATCATCCCCCAATCGGCGGCCTGGCGCGCGCTGATCTTGTCGGCGAATAATGCGGCCCCCATCGCGCGCTGCAATCCAATCGTGCGCGGCAAGGCCCAGGTCCCGCCCGCATCCGGGATCAGCCCGATCCGCGTGAACGCCTGGATGAACGACGCGCTCTCGGCCGCAATCACCACATCACACACCAACGCCAGGTTCGCCCCCGCCCCCGCCGCCGTGCCATTCACCGCCGCGATCACCGGCACCGGGCACTCCACGATCGCCATCAGCATGGGGATGTATTCGTCGCGCAACGTCCGCTCGAGGTTCAGGTTCGCCGCATTCGCCCGGTCGCCCAGATCCTGACCCGAACAAAACGCCCGCCCCGTCCCGGTCAACACCACAACCCGCGCCTCTTTGCCCGCCGCATTCACCGCATGGGTGATCTCTGCACGCATCTGCGTGTTCAGCGCATTCATCACATCCGGACGGTTCATCGTGATAAGCGCCATCCCGTCGCGATCCGCGCGGGTAATCGTTTCATAATCCATGGGGTGCCTCCGGTTGCCTTGCCCGGACCCTAGGCGAGCGCATCGCCCCGGAAAAGCACAAACGCTGCGTCAGTCGCCACGCCCGTCCTGCATAATCGCATCAAGGCGCGCCTGCTCATCCGCGCTCAATCCCGCCTCACCGGGGCCCACCGCCGACGCCCGCCCCCGGACATAGGCCACCGACAGGCCGACACCGGCCAGCAACAAGATCAACGGCAAAACCCACAACACCCGGTTCGCCCCGTCGAAATTCGGGGTCAACAACACATACTCGCCATAGCGCGCCACGATATAATCGACGACCTCCGCGTCATTGTCGCCCTCGACCAACCGCTCCCGCACCAAAAGCCGCAGATCCCGCGCGATCTCGGCACTCGATTCGTCGATGCTCTCGTTCTGACACACCGGGCATCTGAGCCCCGCCGAAATGTCGCGCGCGCGGTCTTCCAGAACCGCATCCTCCAACACCTCATCGGGCTGCACCGCCATGCCAGGCCCCGCTGCGAGGAGGATCGCAGATCCGAGGAGGAGCGCGCGCAAACGCCTCATTCCGCAGGCACCCCGTCCACCGGTCGCCGCGCCTTGGCCGCTCCGGCCGCCACCCGGTAACGCCGGTCGCTCAGGCTCAGGAACCCGCCCAATGCCATCACAATCGTCCCGCCCCAGATCCAGTTTGCAAACGGCTTGATCCAGGTGCGCAACGCCCATCCCCCGCCAACCTGCGGATCGCCAAGCGTCACATAGACATCGCGTGTCACGCCGTTGTTGATGCCTGCTTCCGTCGTCGGCATGCCCGCCACCGGATAAATCCGCCGCTCCGGGTTCAGAACGGAAATCAATGCCCCCGTCTCCGGGTCACGCACCGCAACCGATGCCATCGTGCTGAGGTAATTGGGCCCCCGCACATCCTCATCAACCCCCAGAAGCTCGATCTCATAGGCGCCGACCTGATACGGCACGCCTTCGCGGGCCACGCGGATATCCTCGATCTGATACCCGGTCAGCGTCACGACACCGAACATCGTGATCCCGACCCCGGCATGGGCAATGGATCTCCCCCAATCGGCCCGTGGCAACCGCGTCAGGCGACCAAGCCGCCCGCCAATCGCCCCACGCCCGGTGCGCGACCACAGGTCCGTGACCGCCCCCGCAACCAGCCACACCGACAAAGCCCCGCCAATCGGCCCAATCGCCGATTTACCCGTCCACATCGCCCAGGTCAGCAGGCCCACCGCAATGGCCAAAACCGCCGCCGGGATCAGCGCGCGCGCCGGTTTGGCCAGCGTCGCCCGCTTCCACGGCATCATCGCGGCCACCGGCAACGCCACGGCCAGCGCAAAGACAAACGGCGTGAACGCCGCGTCGAAAAACGGCGGGCCGACCGACAGCGTGCGGTCAAAGAACAGATCCGCGATCAGGGGCCAGATCGTGCCGATGAACACCACGAAGGTCGACACCGCCAGGATCAGGTTGTTGAACACCAACCCGCTTTCGCGGCTGACGATCCCGAAGACGCCCTTCGCCTCCATCGTGCCCGCGCGCAGGGCAAACAGCAAAAGCGCGCCGCCCATGAAGACCGCCAGGATCAGAAGGATGAACACCCCGCGTTCGGGGTCATTGGCAAAGGCATGCACCGACGTCAGAACGCCGGAGCGCACGATGAATGTCCCGATCAACGAGCACCCAAAGGCCAGAATCGCCAGAAGGATTGTCCAGCTTTTCAGGCTCTCCCGCTTTTCGACAACAATTGCGGAGTGCAGCAAGGGAGCCGCCAGTAGCCAAGGGATAAAGGACGCATTTTCCACCGGATCCCAGAACCAGAAACCGCCCCAGCCAAGCTCGTAGTAAGCCCACCAAGAGCCAAGTGCGATCCCGATGGTCA
>CAZPJO010000250.1:0-4474 GCA_964586895.1 uncultured Roseicyclus sp. | reverse complement strand
CTGAAGGAAAACGTCATCGTGGGCCGCCTGATCCCGGCGGGCACCGGTGGCGCGACCCAGCAGGTCGAACGCATCGCCAAGACCCGCGACATGGACGTGATCGAGGAACAGCAAGCGGCCGCCGCTCAGGCAGCCGCCCTTGCCGCCCCCGAGGTGGTCGAGGCCGAAGCCGAAGCCCCCGAGGGTGACGCGGCGGAGTAAATCGCCGCTGTGCCATGAACTTTGAACGCGCCCCACTGGAAACGGTGGGGCGTTTTCTTTTGCGCCTGTGCCCGGGTTGGGTAGGGTCGCGGCATGCCCCGAAACGGAGAGCCCCCATGAGCACCGACGCGCGCCCGCCGCTGGATTACCTCGAATTCACCTCACCCGAGTTGGAAAAGACCCAAGGCTTTTTCGCCGCTGCCTTCGGCTGGAGCTTCGTCGACTACGGCCCGGACTACCGCGATATCCAGGGCGCGGGCCTTGGCGGCGGGGTCGAACGGGGCGCATTGCGTCCGCCGCTTCCGGTGCTCAAGGCCGACGATCTGGAGGCGATGCGGGTACGGGTCATAGCCGCCGGGGGCGAGATCACGCAGGAGATTTTCGACTTTCCCGGCGGGCGCAGGTTTCAGTTTCGCGAACCCGGCGGCACCGAAATGGCCGTCTGGACGCCGGTCTGAACGATTGGGCTGGAGCGGTGGCGCGCGGCGGTGGGGATTCCCAGCGCCCGCCAATTCGCCTAACGTCAGCGCCATGGCGCGGGTAGAGGCCTGAGTATGGCAACAAACAAGATCATCGGGGTATGCCGGTTTTCCTATTTGGGAGATCATGGTTTCCGTTCGCTTGACGGCGGCCCGGAGGAAGCGGCGAAGGCGCTTTATGCGCCTGCCCGGATGCAACGCCGGTTCGCCTATTTCGAGAATATCTGCCTGCCGTCCCTTGATGCGCAGACCGACTCCGATTTTGTTTTGGTCGCGCTGATCGCGGACACGATGCCGTTCCATTTTCGCAAGCGCTTGAAAAAGCTGACGGAAGCCCATCCGTATCTCCGGGTCTGCACGCTTGAAGCGGCGGGGCCGGTGAATTCGACCCGGCGCGCGTTTCGGCGCGGCCTTGATGAAGAACCCGATTTTATCACCGGTTTCCGCATCGACGACGATGATGCCGTCGCGTGTGATTACATCGAACGCACGCGCGAGGTGGCTAATGGGTTGATCGCGATGAACTGGGCCACGGCCGACACGCCGGCGGCGATTTGTTTTCATCGCGGGATCTATTGGGACATGACGCGCAAGCACGACCCGTTTTGGGATTATTCCGAGCCGCAGCCCTTGGGCCTTGCCGCCGCGATGATCCATCCGCCCGACAGCCCGCATAACATCTACCGCTGGAACCACCGCAAGCTGGCGTGCAACGCGCGCTGTTGGATCGATCCGAACGAATACATGTTTGTGCGCACCCTGCATGGCCACAACGATAGCGACCGTTCGATCCCGCCCGCCGCGCGGCAATTGCCGGATTGGCAGGCGCGCAAATTGTTCCGCGAACGCTTTGGCCTGAAGCCCAAGCGCCTTCTGCCGATGATGGAAACGTTGCAGGAAGACGGATCAGGCCTGGCGCAGGATCTGGCGGATCAGGCCCGCGCCGACATCGCGCAACGCGGCGGTGAGCAATGACGCCAAACCTGAAAGGCGCGCTGTTGATGATGGGGTCGATGGCAGCGTTCACGATGAACGATGTGTTCGTGAAGCTTTTGGCCGATACCGTGCCGTTGTTTCAGATCGTGTTCCTGCGCGGGATCCTGACGACAATGATGCTGGCGGGAACGGTTGCGGCCTTCGGCAAGCTGACCCTGCGCATCCCCAAAGGCGACCGTTGGAAGGTCGCGCTTCGGACGGTTTTCGAGATGCTGACCGTGGTGACGTTCCTGACGGCGTTGGTGAACATGCAGATCGCCAATGCGGCGGCGATCCTGGCGGCGTTGCCGCTGGCCGTGACGTTCGGGGCGGCGGTCCTGTTCCGCGAACCGGTGGGCTGGCGGCGTTGGTCGGCGATCCTTGTGGGGGCGGTGGGCGTGTTGATGATCGTGCAGCCGGGGACGGCGGGGTTCAACTCCTACTCCCTGCTGGCGCTGATGGCGGTGGTGCTGGTGGCCGGCCGTGACCTGACCACGCGGGCCTTTTCCGATGACGTGCCGTTGATGTCGGTCGCGGTGATCACCGCCGCCGGGGTCGGGGTGTTTGGCGGGGTTATGTCCACGACAGAGACATGGGTGCCGATGGGAGCGGTTGAAATCGCCTACCTGATCGGATGTGCGGTGTTCATCATCGGCGGCTATGTCCTTTCGATCCTGGTGATGCGGGTGGGCGATGTCGCGGTGACCTCGCCGTTTCGGTATACGGCATTGGTGTTTGCGCTGATCCTTGGGGTGTTGATCTTTGCGGAATTTCCCAATGCGCTGGCGCTGAGCGGGGCCGCCCTTGTGGTGGCGACGGGGGTGTTCACCTTGGTGCGGGAACGGCAGGTGGCGCGTGGCTGAGGGGGTTCAGGTTCAGGGGCTTTGCCGATTCTCGGTCCCGTGCACCGGCGGGTTCAAGAAGTATCACGACAGCCTTGAGGACAGGCGTGCCGCGCTTTACGCGCCCCGGCGGCTCGACGCGCGGACCCTGTGGTTCGAGCAGGTCTGCCTGCCGTCGCTCAGGGCGCAGACGGATGCCGATTTCACCCTGCACCTGCTGTTGGGTGCGGATCTACCCGATCCGTGGCGGGGCCGGGTGGAGGCCGCGATCAGGGATTGCCCGCAAATCCGGGCCCATTGGCGCGACCCCGGCGATCACCGGACCATGTGCCGTGAGGTATTATGGGGCGGGCGCGATGGCGCGCGCGCCGTGGTGGCCGAGTTCCGGCTGGATGATGATGATGCGGTGGCGGTGGATTACGTCGCGCAATTGCGGCGGCTGTGGCCCAAGCTCGGGTCGCTGGCCAACCCGGCCGGGCGCGTCGCGTTGGACCATGGCAAGGGCGTGGTGTTGGAAGCGATCGACGGCGGGCAGATCAAGCCCCATGTCCTTCGGACGCATTGTTGGTCGGCTGGCCTGGCGCTGTATCTGCGGCCCGATGACGACGGCACGATCATGGATTTTCCGCATCACAAGATCTGGGCGCGGGTGCCGTTTGTGAACCTCACCGAACAGGTCATGTTTGTCCGCGGCGATCACGGCCACAACGACGCTCGCACGCCGTTTGGTGCGGGTCTTGCCGTCAGCATGCCGGATGCGGAAATCGCGCCGCTTCTGGCGCGGCGGTTCCGCATTGATTTACCCGCGTTCGAGGCCCGGTGGCATGGCCTGTCGGGAGGTTGATCCGGTGCTGTTGACACCCCTTTGGCAACCCCCTATACCCCGCGCCACTTGGCCCGGGTGCGCATCCGCATCCAGCGTGGCCGAAATACAGATCTGAGTGGCCACGATCCGGGCAATTTTGTCGTCCCGATCCTCTGGAACTTCCACCGCAGCGTCCTCCAGGTAGGGAAGGGATGCATGCGGTTTTGGTGTTTTTTGTGTGGTCTGGCCGCACACACGAAGGCACCGCCGACATGATGAGAGAGCAAGACGGGGACCCCGAATGCCAACTATTCAACAGCTGATCCGCAAGCCGCGGCAGCCCAAAGTGAAACGCTCGAAGTCGCTGCACCTCGAGAGCTGCCCGCAGAAGCGCGGCGTGTGCACCCGTGTGTATACGACGACGCCGAAGAAGCCGAACTCTGCGATGCGGAAGGTTGCGAAGGTGCGCCTGACCAACGGTTTCGAAGTGATCAGCTACATCCCCGGTGAAAGCCACAACCTTCAGGAGCACTCCGTGGTCCTGATCCGTGGCGGTCGTGTGAAAGACCTTCCCGGTGTGCGCTATCACATCCTGCGCGGTGTGCTCGATACGCAGGGCGTCAAGGATCGTCGCCAGCGTCGTTCGAAATACGGCGCCAAGCGCCCCAAGTAATAGGATACCGCTATGTCCCGCCGTCACGCCGCTGAAAAGCGCCAGGTGCTGCCCGACGCCAAGTTTGGTGACACCGTTCTGACCAAATTCATGAACAACCTGATGATCGACGGTAAGAAGTCGGTCGCGGAAAAGATCGTCTACAACGCGTTCGACCGCGTCGAAGGCAAGCTGAAGCGTGCGCCCGTGGAAGTGTTCCACGAAGCGCTGGAAAACGTGAAGCCGGCCGTCGAAGTGCGTTCGCGCCGCGTCGGTGGTGCCACCTATCAGGTGCCCGTCGACGTGAAGCGCTGGCGATCCGCTGGTTGATCAACGCCAGCCGTGCGCGCAACGAAAACACGATGGAAGAGCGTTTGGCCGGCGAGCTTATCGACGCCGTCAACATGCGTGGCTCCGCCGTGAAGAAGCGCGAAGACACGCACAAGATGGCCGACGCCAACCGCGCGTTCAGCCACTACCGCTGGTAAGGCTTTGACGGCCCCGCCCGGGGGCCGTCTTC
>CAZPJO010000249.1:0-4474 GCA_964586895.1 uncultured Roseicyclus sp. | reverse complement strand
TCGATTTGCCCGGGCTTGATCTTGTCATCCACGCCGACCTCCCGTCAAACGCAGACACGTTGCTTCACCGATCTGGCCGAACAGGCCGCGCAGGCCGCAAGGGGCAGTCTGTCTTGATCGTTCCGGGGCGTCAGCGTGCCAAAGCCCAAAGACTGCTCAAATCAGCCAAGTTGGAAGCAGAATGGGGCGCGCCGCCCTCTGCTCAAGAGGTGCTTGCCAAGGAAGAAGAGCGCATCATTTCCGCCCCCGCTTTCAACAGCACCCCAAGCGCCGAGGAAAGTGCCTTTGCTGAGCGGTTGCTCAATGGCCGAACACCCGACCAGATCGCCGCTGCATATCTGCGGCTTTACCGCGAACATCACTCCGCCCCTGAAATTCTGGACCCGGCGCCAAAGCCCGGAAAGCGCCCGGAGGAGGGTTCGGATCACCGCGACTTCGGGCCAAGCACATGGTTCTCGTTGTCGTTGGGGCGCAAGGACAGGGCAGAGCCACGGTGGCTCTTGCCCATGCTCTGTCGCAACGCGGGAATTTCCAAAACCGCGATCGGGGCCATTCGTGTCCAATATCAGGAGACCTTTGTGGAAATCGCCACGGACGCAGTTCCGGCGATGAAACGAGAATTGGGCGAAGGGCTTGCCCTCGAACAAGGCGCCACCCTGACCGAACTTGACGGTCTGCCGGATTTTGATGCATCGCCCAAAGGGCCACCGGCGGCTCCCAAGGATCAGGCAAAGGCACCCAAGGACCGCGTCAGCAAACCGCCAAAACCAGGGCGTAAGCCTAAGCGAAAGCCCTCTGACGACAACGAGGGTGTGGCACACCCAAAACACAGCGCAAACAAACCCGAGGGCAAGACCCCGCGCGCGCCCTCCAGCCGCGAAAAACGGCCAAACAAAGCGGCGCCCGGTGACAGCGCAAAACAGGCAGGCAAAGACGGCAAACAAGAAAAACGAAAAGAAGGCGCGGCAGACCCATCCAAGCCCATGCGTTCGGGCAAAAACGCTCAAAGTGGATCAAGACACAAAGGCAAGACCGCTCAGCATCCAAAGCGTAGACCGGTCAAAGGCGGGGATGCCAAACCGTTCCGTAGACCGTCCAGGAAGACTTGAGGGCACTGCCAAGCGCTGTTGGTTTTCGTGTTCACCTCGGGCGCTGCGGTTTGCTCTCATTGTTCCGCGGCTTTCAGGTCGCTCAAATCGACCCTCTGCCGGGCGAAACCCTCTCCCAAACCCTTAACATTTCCCTAACAAAAATATCTTTCCCAAGCCTTTTCAAAATCTTAACCCCCTTGTGCACGCGTGCACGAAACCCCTAATCCCCCTCGACACCAATCCCGCCGCCCGCTAGGCAATCCCTTCCCGACCCCGCCCGAGACGCGTCCCCATGCTTCCCATTTTCACCGCAGGCTTCGCGCTGTCGTTCTCGCTGATCCTCGCCATCGGCGCGCAGAATGCCTTCGTCCTGCGTCAGGGCATCCGCCGCCTCCACGTCGCCCCGGTCGTGGCGCTTTGCTGTGCCTCGGAAGCCATCCTGATCTTCGCAGGCGTCGCCGGTTTCGGCCTCATCGCCGAGGCCGCCCCCTGGGCGATCGAGGCCATGCGCTGGGGCGGCGCGGCCTTCCTCGTCGTCTACGGCCTGCGCAGCCTTTACGGTGCCTTGACCTCCGACGATGCCCTGAAGACCGAGGGCGCGCCCCAGCAAAGCCTCGCGGCCGCGCTCGGCACCACCCTCATCCTCACCTGGGCCAACCCCCACGTCTACCTCGACACCGTCGGCCTTCTGGGTGCGGTCGGGGCCACCTACGGCGACGGGAGGTGGATCTTCGGGGCAGGGGCCCTGACTGCATCTTGCGTCTTTTTCCTGATCCTCGGGTACGGCGCCCGCGCGCTCGCGCCGGTTTTTGCGCGCCCCAAAGCATGGATGTGGCTCGACGTGATTGTCGGCGTCACGATGCTCGCGCTCGCCGCGAAACTGGCGTTGAACCTCTGAGGCAACGATGGTCTTGTGCCCGTGATGGACACGCACGCCCCCCCTGTCATTCCCGCCCAACCCGCCGCCCAGCCAGGGTGGGGGATGTTCTGGATGTTCGTCACGGGCCTGTGCTTTGTCACCGTGACGGCCTCGGTCAAGATGGTGGGCGAAGACGTGCCCTCCACCCAGGCCGGGTTCCTGCGCTATGCCCTGGGTCTCGTGTTCCTCGCCCCGATGATCCCCTCGGTCCGCCGCGCGCTGATCGACCGGCGCACGGGCGTGATGCTGTTCGCGCGCGGGGCCTGCCACGCGCTGGCGGTGTCGATGTGGTTCTTCGCGATGACCCGCATCCCGATCGCGGATGTCACCGCGCTCAATTACCTCAACCCGGTCTACGTAATCCTACTGGCGGTTTTGTTCCTCGGTGAACGCCTCGGCCCCTGGCGCATCGCCGCCGTATGCGTCGCCTTCCTGGGCACGCTGATCATCATCCGCCCCGGCTTTCGCGAGATTGATGCGGGCCATATCGTGATGCTTTTCGCCGCTGTCGCCATGGCGGGAAGCTATTTCCTCGCCAAGCTTCTGTCACAGAAACTCGCGCCCGAGGTGGTCGTCTTCTATCTGTCGATCCTCGTGCCCGTTCTGCTCGCCCCGATTGCCTGGATGGTCTGGGTGCCCATCGGACTGGTCGATCTGGGCTGGCTTTTCGTCTGCGCGCTGTTCGCGACATTGGGGCATTACACGATGACACTTGCGTTTCGCGCAGCACCGCTGACGGTCACACAACCCGTGACCTTCCTGCAGCTTTTGTGGGCCACCCTCCTGGGTGTTCTCGTCTTTGCAGAGCCCGTGGATGCCTACGTCGTGATCGGCGGCGCCATGATCATCGCGTCGGTCAGTTTCATCACCTGGCGCGAGGCGATGCGGGCGCATCGTTAACCTTTCCTGATCGCTCTAAAATTGTGCATCTCGCCAAAATGCCGCCCATGATTGCCCTTACATCCATGCTGTGCCGCAGCAATCCGCAGCCTTTGGTTGTCCTGGTTCGTGCCGTTCGTTTCATGTGCAAGAACACGGGAGGCCGGCATGACATTGGAAGCGATCATTTTTGGTGGGATAGGGTCCCTGACCGAATGCGCCGAGAGTGATCGGACCGCCTGGAACGCCGCGTTCCGCACGCATGGATTGGGATGGGACTGGTCATGGGACACCTATTCGGAATTGATGCGCGCGGGCGGGGATCGTCAGTTGGTCACAAGCTACGCGGCCTGGCGGAATGAGATCTGCCCGGTCAGCCCCGATCTTCTAGATGAAACGCACCAGAAACGGTTTGCCTCGATGCTGACCGGGACCTTGCCGTTGCGGCCCGGCGTCGGACGCACGCTAAGTTGGTTGGCGCGCGCCGGGGTGCAATTGGGGCTGGTCAGCCGCGCGGGGTCGGTGCCGGTCCGGGCGGTGCTGACGGCAACCGCGCGGGCACGCGCGGGCATCGGGTTTGACGTGGCCGTCCTGCGCGAAGACGTGACACACCTTGCGCCGCATCCCGAAGCCATGACCCGCGCGATCGAGGCGCTCGGCGTAGGGCGCGAACGGGTGGCGGTGGTGGCCGATACACCGGCCAGCGCACAGGCGGCGCAGGATGCGGGTTTGGCGGTTTTGGCCTTTCCCGGCGCCTTGGCGGCGGATGCGCCCGAAGATTTCGGGACCTTGCCGACGGCCAAAGTGCTGAGCCCCGAGGTGCTGACCTCGACCTGGCGCGCCGATCTGGAGACGGCGGCGCAATAAGCCAAGGGCTCTTGCCGGATTTGATGTAGCGCAAAGCGGCCTGGCCTGCCCCATGGCATCGTGTGATGGAACAAGCATCACGCAGGAGCCTTGCAATGTCCCATACGCCCCATGAATTGGCCGATGATTTCCCCGACAAAGCCGACGAGATCCATGCGTTGAAGCAATCCGATGCGCATTTCGGAAAACTTGCCGAGACCTATCACGAGATCAATCGCGCGGTGCACCGGGCCGAAACCGGTGTTGAGCCGATCAGCGATCAGGCCGAGCAACAGATGCGCCGCGAGCGGATGGCGTTGAAGGACGAGATCGCCGGGATGTTGGCAAAGGCCTGAAGCGGGCACTCACGCGGTTTCAGGCGCGCCTTCGACATGGGCCTGGAACCGCTCGAAAAACTGATCTGCCATTTTGGTGGCGAAGCTGTCGACAAGGCGGGAGCCCAATTGCGCGATCTTGCCTCCGACCTTGGCGTCGACATCATAGGTCAACTCGGTGCCGCCATCGGGATGGTCTGCCAGAGCCACCTGCGCCGCGCCCTTGGCAAAACCCGCCACGCCGCCCTTGCCCTCGCCCGAGATCGTGTAACTTACCTCGGGCACGACGTCCGACAACGTGACCTCGCCTTTGAAGGTCGCCTTGACCGGGCCGACCTTCTGTTTGACGACGGCGGCAAATCCCTCTTCCGGCGAACCGGTCAGCTCTTCACAGCCGGGAATGC
>CAZPJO010000248.1:2121-4490 GCA_964586895.1 uncultured Roseicyclus sp. | reverse complement strand
TTCGCCGCGATATTTCGCACCCGCAATCAGTGCGCCCATATCAAGCGACATCAGCGTCTTGTTGGCCAGCGATTCCGGCACGTCGCCGTTGATGATGCGCAGGGCCAGCCCCTCGGCAATCGCCGTTTTGCCGACGCCGGGCTCACCAATCAGGACCGGGTTGTTCTTGGTCCGACGGCTCAACACCTGCATCGCGCGGCGAATTTCCTCGTCGCGGCCGATGATCGGGTCGATCTTTCCCTCACGCGCGGCGGCGGTCAGGTCGCGGGCGTATTTGTTGAGCGCATCGTAATTGTCTTCGGCGCTCGCCGAATCCGCCGTTTTGCCCTTGCGCAGATCGTTGATCGCGGCGTTGAGCGCCTGCGCGTTCACCGCGCCCGCATCAAGCGCATCCTTGGCCCCGGATTTCACCATCGCAAGCGCGGTCAGCATCCGTTCGACCGGCACGAAACTGTCGCCCGCCTTGGTGGCGACCTTTTCGGCCTCATCAAGGACCTTGGCGAATTGCTTGTCGAGGTAGACCTGCGCGCCGTCGCCCGTGACACGGGGCAGCTTTGCGATCGTCGCATCCAGCGCCTCGCGCACCCGCGCCGGCGCACCACCGGCCCGACCGATGAGGTTGGAGGCCAGCCCTTCTTCGTCATCAAGCAAGGCTTTGAGCAAATGTTCGGGGACCAGTTTTTGATGGTCTTCCCGCTGTGCAATCGTCTGCGCGGCCTGAATGAACCCGCGCGCGCGATCCGTGAACTTTTCCACGTTCATCACGTCTCTCCTTTATCCAAGCGCCCGGATGGATCGCGCCCGCTCTGCGGCACGCGGCCCGGTGGGCCTCCCGCAATAAATGGGAAGCCTAGGGGTCATTCTCAAGATCAACACCGAAGTCTTGCGCCAACACCTTGGAGCGTGCGCGCATCGACGCCTCGCGCATGCGCAGGCCTTGCCTGATCCGTGCGCTCAGGTCTTCGTCCGGCGGCGCGCCCCGGCAATAGGCATCAAAGGCCCAGACCCGCAGCAGGATCTTGGAACTGCCATAATAAGGCGTCAGATGCGGGCGCAGGATCGGCGCGGCGTCGGGGGCATATTGCGCGCATTGCAGCACGTGAAGCGCCGCATCGGGATGCGAGATCTTGGCAAATGCCTCGAACACCTGCGCCACCTGCCCCGTGCCAAGCTGCCCGCGTTCCACAAGCGCCTTGATCAGCCATGTCGCCGCAACCTCATCGGGTCCGGGAATCGCCGCCACAAGCGTTGCGCGGGCCTCAGGCGACAGGTCGTCTTGCAACACATCGCGAAGCGGCGCGGTGTGGGTCCCGTCGAATTGGGCAAGCGCGCGGGTGATGTCCTGAGGCCGTCGCATGACGCTATCCTGCCTGATCGGATCGGGGGCCTCAACTGGGGGGGAAACTCTCTTGTTTGTCCCCCGCGACTTTCCCGAACCGCTACGCCATATTCTCGGTATAAGGCGCAAAAATAGCGCTTGGCGGGACCGCGTTCACACTATCCCCGACGCGGGTCGCTGACAAAACGCACACACCCCTATTCGTGTGCGTCAGGTTCGGGTCGCCTTTGGTGTTGGGCGGCCCGAGCCGCCTTTATAAACGTGCGGCACCCGTGTCCCAATGCGTGCCGACGGAACAACGTAATCGGTGATCAAGTAATTGGTAACACAAGGCCCGGACGTCCTCCCAATCGGACGTGCCGGGCCTTTTTTTGCGCGATAAAGGGTAAGGGGGACCTGATCGCGACATCTTGAGTTGTATTACGATATACATACCACAGATGGTATTTACAGCTGCCACTTACGTTGGAGATGTCCCATGTCGAGCCCCTGCCTCAGCTTGCATCGTGTCGCTTACGATCCGCACGCCGCCGCCTTTCGCGCCGAGGTGCAATACCTTGACGCCACCGGCATTCGCCGCCGCATCGTGCAGGTGCGCGTGCCCCTGACCGCCGGGTTTCACCGCATCGCATCCGGGTTGCGCGACGCGGCGCTGGCCGGCGCGACCTGAGATTTACTTCCCCCCCGCGCGCGCCTAATCAGGGTGCGATTTTGGACAAGGGGAACACAGATGGCCGATGACCGCCTGATCGTGGCACTGGACGTGCCGAACGTGGTGCAGGGGCTGGCCCTGACCGAGCGGCTTGGCGACGAGGTGTCGTTCTACAAAATCGGGCTTGGGATGTTGACCGGGGGTGGCCTTGCGCTGGCCAATGAGCTCAAGCAGGAGCACGGCAAACGCATTTTCCTTGATATGAAATTGTTCGATATCGGCGCCACGGTCGAGGCGGCGGTGCGCGGGCTGGCGCAGTTCGATCTGGATTTCCTGACAGTCCATGGCGACCCGCATGTGGTGCGCGCCGCCAAGCAG
>CAZPJO010000248.1:0-2111 GCA_964586895.1 uncultured Roseicyclus sp. | reverse complement strand
TTTCCAAGCTTTCCTAGAGGCCTGCCAAACCCACGGGCCGAAGACCAAAATCCTTGCGGTGACGATCCTGACTTCGCTGGATCGCGGTGATCTGGACGCCAGCCTGATCCGCGACGGGTCGATCCCCGATTTGGTGGCAGAGCGCGCCGGTTTGGCGTTCGGGGCCGGGGCCGATGGGGTCATCGCCTCGCCGCAGGAGGCCGCGATGATCCGCGCCCTGCCCGAGGCGAAGGGGCGATTGATCGTGACGCCGGGCGTGCGGCCCACGGGTGCGGCGCTGGGGGATCAGAAGCGCGTCGCGACACCGGCGCAGGCCATCGCGGACGGGGCCGATCATATCGTCGTCGGTCGCCCGATCTGGCAACACCGGGACCCCCGCGCGGCGGCCCAGATGGTGTTGAGCGAGTTGGCCTGAGGCGCCAATCGCCCGCACATCACGCTAGTCTTCCGGCACCGGCGGCAATCTGATGTCATCAAGCGTATCGGCATAGAACCCCAGCGACCCGGGCATCCAGAAGCGGCCTTCGATCGATCGGGGTTGCGTGGCTGCAAAGCCCACGACGGGCGGCTCCATATCAACCTCATTATGGCCAAGGGTCTTGTGGCCCATGTCGAAAAACAGGCTCGCCATGGCACAGAGACCCGCAGGTGTCAGCACCATGATCAGTTGATCGGCTTGCGTGGGTTTTGCAGAGCCGGAGATCTGGCGCTCGCTCCAGCCGAAGGCGAACAGCGGGCGATCGTGCGGTTCGACTCGCTCCACGCCAGACATGCCGATATCCGCAAAAGGGTGGCGGCGCACCTGTTGCGGCCAATGTTCATAGGCGGTGTAGCGCGTATACCCCTCGCTCTTGAGGAAGGTATGGGTCGAGGGCAACGGGCGCTCGACCTCGACATAGAGATGTTTAATCCGGCTGGTCGGGTGGGAGAGCTGCAGGCCGGCCCATTCCCGCCCCGAGAACAGCAGATGCAGGAGCCACAGGCCAATGCGGCGCAGGGGTTCTTGTTCCACATACGCTATGAATCCGACGGTTCGGTCGGAGAGTTCATAGGGGCGATCCTCGCCCGGCCCGGCCCAGCCGATGGAACGGCGGTAGGTATTGTCGAGGATGATATCGCGGAGCGGGGTGATCTCGGCCAATTCGCCAAAGGCCCCCGCCTCGATCAACAGATCGTCCTCTTCGCCCAGCGCCGCCACCTTTCCGGACAGCGGCGCGTAGGTTTGCAGATCAGTCATTGATATCGTGGTCGAAGGTCTTCACCTGCCCGTTATAGACGCCCAGAAAGCGCCGCAACAACAGCCATGCCACCAGCGACGACAGAGCAAACACCAGCAGCAGAACCGGCAAGGACGACGCCACCGGGATACCGATCAGCAGCAGAATCGCCACGATACCGGCCCCGACGCCGAACCCCAAAAGCACGTAGGACGGCAGCAGGACCTCGCCCACCGCCAATGCAACGGCAGCGACGCCCCAGACCCACCACTGGCCCCAGAACGGGTCCATTATCCGCGCCCTTTCAGCATCTGAAACGCCTTGCCGAAGGCATCCACCGCATCGGCAGGCACCACGATCGTGTTGGAGCCGGAGCCCGACGACATGGCGCCGATGGCTTTCACCTGCTCCAAAGCGATGTTGTATTGCACGGCTTCCAGCCCGCCCTTGGCAATCGCCTCGGCCACGACGCCGGTGGCATAGGCCTCCGCATCGGCGCTGACGCGGCGCGCTTCGGCCTCCTGCCGTGCGGCGTAAAGCTCGGCGTCGGACTGAAGCTCGACCGCGCGGCGCTGACCTTCGGCGCGGGTCACGGCGGCACGGCGCTCGCGTTCGGCGTTAAGCTGCTGCAGCATCGCGTCACGCGTGGCCTGATCAAGGTTCACGTCGAGGATTTCCGCGCGCGTCACCTCGATCCCCCAATCATCAACGGCCGATTCAACCTGATGCTTGATCTGGCCGATCAACGCGGCGCGGTTCGATTGCACCTCATCGAGGTCCATCTTGCCCATCTCGGCCCGCACGATCCCGGCGACCGTCGTGGCAATCGCACCATCGACATCGCGGATCCGGTAGACCGTCTTTTCCGGCTCCAGGATGCGGTAGAAAACGGAG
>CAZPJO010000247.1:3143-4492 GCA_964586895.1 uncultured Roseicyclus sp. | reverse complement strand
ATACGCGCCTTGGCAGCCGCCTGAACTATGAGACAACCGGCATGTCCTCGCTGTTCCGCAGGACCGGCCGTGGCGTGGATGATGTCGGCGAGGATTACGCCGATCAGTTCATCGCGTTGAATGAAGCCTGGGAAGCGCCCGAAACATGGACGGCATTCATGGGCGCGCCAGAGTGGGTCGACGCCAATGCGGGCGACATCGACGGCGCGGGGACGTTGTTCCAATTGTCCGTCGCTGCGCGGGAGGCCTTCCCCGAGACGGCGGATGCCTATCGCTCCTTCGCGCGGACGATCCAGTCGCAGGATGACGATAGCCCGTCGGCAGAGGAACCCTGGAACACGGTCTACCTCGCGCTTTACCGTGACCTCGCGGCGGGCAATGGCAGCGATTACGATGGCCCGATGGCCGAGCTGGTGGCCGAAGCGATCCCTGCGGTCGCGGGGTTTGAGGGGATGTCGCCGCGCGAGGCGTTCGAGGATATCGACGAAGATTGGCTCGACCTTGAGGTCTGGGGCACGATCGAGGCGTTTTCCGACCCATTCACGGCGGGCTATTTCCTGACGTCGGTTGACCTGCAACTGACCCCGCAAGGGGTCGAGGCACAACCCGAGGATCAGCGTATCTACATGCTGCTGTTCTGGCGGACGCTGTTCATGTCGGCGGCGATCACCATCAGTTGCATCCTGTTGGGCTATCCCATCGCCTATCTGCTGTCGAACCTGCCGACGCGCACCTCGAACCTGTTGCTGATCCTTGTTCTGCTGCCATTCTGGACCTCGCTGCTGGTGCGGACGAGCGCCTGGAAGGTGTTGCTGCAACAGCAAGGCGTGATCAACGATGTACTGGTTTGGATCGGGCTTGTGGCCGATGATGCGCGACTGGCGCTGATCAACAACCAATTGGGCACGATCATCGCGATGACGCACATCCTCTTGCCGTTCATGATCCTGCCGATGTTCTCGGTGATGAAGACAATCCCGCCCTCTTACGTGCGCGCGGCGAAATCGCTTGGGGCGACGAACTGGACGGCGTTCTGGCGGGTGTATTTCCCGCAGTCGATCCCGGGCATCGGGGCGGGGTGTATCCTCGTGTTCATCCTTGCCATCGGCTATTACATCACGCCGGAATTGGTGGGCGGGCGCACGGGGACGTTCATTTCGAACCGGATCGCCTTCCACATCTCTTCGAGCCTGAACTGGGGCCTCGCGGCCGCACTCGGGTCGATCCTGCTGGCGGTGGTTTTGGTGCTTTACTGGCTCTACGACCGGATCGTGGGCATCGACAACGTGAAGCTGGGGTAACGCAATCATGGATACCAAACTTCCCCCCTATGCGACCTTCGGGCAGCG
>CAZPJO010000247.1:0-3133 GCA_964586895.1 uncultured Roseicyclus sp. | reverse complement strand
CATCATCTTGCCGCTCAGCTTCAACGCGCAGGATTTCTTTACCTTCACGCCGGGGATGCTGGCGCTCGACCCCGAGGCCTATAGCCTGCACCATTACCAGGACTTCTTTGGCGAGGATGGCTATCCGTGGATCGGCCTTCTGATCGGGTTGGGGATTGGTGCGGTTCTCAGTGTCGTTTTGAAGGTGTGGAAGGGGAGTTTGAACCTGTTCCCGATCCTGATCGGGGCGATCCTGGGCCTGATCATCGGCAAGCTGACCGGGCTTGAAGGGGAAGAATGGATGACGCCGCTCAGGAATTCCCTGATGATCGCGCCGGTGGCGACCATCCTTTCGGTGGGTTTCGGGACCCTGGCGGCGATTGGCCTGAGCCAGACGCATGTGCCGTTCAAGGGGGCGATCATGGCGATCCTGATTTCGCCGATGATCGTGCCGCTGATCATTTCAGCCGCGGGGATGTATTTCTTTTATTCCCGGATCGGGTTGCAGGGCACCTATTGGGGTGTTGTTCTGGCGCATGCGGCGCTGGGCATTCCGTTTGTGATCATCACCGTGACCGCGACGCTTGTGGGGTTTGACCGGTCGCTGACGCGGGCGGCGGCGAATTTGGGGGCCAATCCGGTCACGACATTCTTTCGCATCCAGATGCCTCTGATCTTGCCCGGCGTGATCTCGGGAGGGTTGTTTGCCTTCATCACGTCGTT
Source organism: uncultured Roseicyclus sp. (assembly GCA_964586895.1). Taxonomy (GTDB): domain Bacteria; phylum Pseudomonadota; class Alphaproteobacteria; order Rhodobacterales; family Rhodobacteraceae; genus Gymnodinialimonas. The sequence continues at coordinate 2,431 of CAZPJO010000247.1, read as the reverse complement.
CGATGAGGTGGTTATCGTGATCTTTGTCGGGTCGGCGGGGCAGCAGACCTTGCCGTGGCAGATGTTCACCGGCCTGCGCGAGCAGATCAGCCCGGTCATTTTGGCGGCGGCGACGATCCTTGTGGCGATTTCCATCTTGCTTCTGGCGACGGTCGAGATGCTCAGGCGGCGCTCGGAGCGGCTGCGGGGGATTGCGCCGCATTGAGCGGGCTGCTCAAGCTTGAGCAGAGGGGTTAAGTTGTTGATCTTATGAGGTGAACGATTTTCCGTTAACCTCATGTTAAGGCGTCCGAGAGGTCTGGCCATTTAGGTTTTTTTGGCAAGATGAAGGGGCGGCCGCGCGCCACGAGGGGCGAGATTTGTGCCCTTTGGCAGGCGGGGCTTAGCCCAGGATGGCGATCCAGGCGGCGGCGGTCAGGACCGTGAGTGCCGTGCCGACCAGGACCGAGGTCGCGGCCACGCGCCGGGCGCAGCCATACATGTCGGCGAAGATATAGGTGTTCACGCCCGGCGCCATCGCGGCGGTGACGACAGCGGATTGCAATTGTGCCTGGCTCAGATCAAAGCCGGTTCCCAGACCGAAAGCCACCGCCGGGTGGACCACCAAAGACAGGGCGCAGATCATTGCGATCACGCCCACGTCGCCTTCGGGGCGGTAGCGGTAGAGCACGCCGCCGAGGCCGAAAAGGGCAGCAGGCAGGGCGGCGCGGATCATCAGGTCGAGCGCCTCGTGCAGAACGGCGGGGATCGGCAGACCGGTAAGGTTGACGATGAACCCAAGGCCGATGCCGATCATCAGCGAATTCTGGAACATTGCGCGGGTCACGGTTCCCGCGAGGCGCAGGCCACGGGTCTCAGCACGGATGATTTCCATCGTGGCGATCCCGAGCGCATAGCAAAAGGCCGCGTGGAAGGCGATGATGGTGAAATTCGGGCCCAACGCATCGACGCCGAAGGCGCGCTCAGAAATCGGCAGGCCAAGCAGCACCGTATTGGCGAAGAGGGCGGAAAAGCCGATGGCCACGCTATCGGTCCAGGGGCGTTTGAACACCAGCCGCGCGCCGTAGAGCCCGGCGAAAAAGCACAGGGTTGAACCGGCGTAGAACGAGATCAGCAGGGTCAGGTCAAGTTCTGCGCGCAGGTCGAGCGTGGCGATGGCCGAGAAGAGCAGGCAGGGGATGGCGAATTTCTGGGTGAAGGTCATCAGGCCGTCGACCGCGCTATCCTTGAACAGGCCACGCCAGACGGCGGCGTAGCCCGCGCCGACAACGAGGAACACGGGAAGGACGATGGCGAGCAGGTCGAGCATGGATCGGGCTTAGCCGGTTCGGCGCGGGAATGGGAGGGGGCAGAGAGGAGGGGGCGCTTGCGGCTGAGCTGTGCGCGCTTTACGGGTCGGGCCGGGCGCGTCGGGGCTGCGGTTCTCTATTTTGCATTTTCATGGAACAAAGATGGGCAGGGCGCGCATGGAGCCAGGCGTGCGGCGCGGGTGGATCAGGCCGGAGCCGTGATCTGCATCCCGTCGTAGGCGGGTTCGACATTGTCGGGTGTTTCGGCACGGACGGTTTCGTAATCGAGGTCGATGTGCATGTTTGTCAGCACCGCGCGCCGGGGGGCGGCGCGGGCGATCCAGTCGAGCGAGTTGGCGAGATGGCTGTGCGAGGGGTGCGGGTCGCGGCGCAGCGCGTCGAGGATCCAGGTGTCGAGGCCCGCGAGCAATGGCCAGACCTCGGGCGGGATATCGGAGACGTCCGGGAGGTAGGCGACATCGCCCACGCGAAAGCCGAGCGCATGGATATTGCCATGCGCGACTTCGAACGGGGTGAAGGTGATCGGGCCGCCGGGGCCGGTGATGGTGACATCGCCGTTGATGCCGTGGATGTCGAGGATCGGCGGATAGGCGGAGCCGGGCGGTTGCACGAAGGCATAGCCGAAGCGGCTGAGCAGGTCGTTGGTGGTGGCGCCATCGGCATAGACGGGCAGGCGCGCGCGCATGTTGATCACGATCATGCGCAGGTCATCGAGGCCATGGACATGATCGGCATGGGCATGGGTGTAGAGCACGGCGTCGAGCCGCCCCAGCTTGGCGTCGAGCAATTGCGCGCGCAGGTCGGGGGAGGTGTCGATCAGCGCGGAAGTGGTGCCGTCAGCCGTTTCGCGTTCGACCAGAAGCGAGCAACGGCGGCGCGTGTTTTTCGGGTTCGCCGGATCGCAGGCGCCCCAATGGCCGCCCAGGCGCGGGACGCCGCCCGAAGAGCCGCAGCCCAGGATTGTGAAGCGCAGCGTGGCCATTCAGGCGGCTTTCGAGGTGTTGGCGGCCTTCCAGAACAGGCGATCGAAATTGGCGGAGGTTCGGGCCGCGAAGTCGGCGTAGGGCAGGTCGAAGATTTCGGCCCCTGTGCGGGCGGTATGGGCGGTGAAGGCCGGTTCG
>CAZPJO010000246.1:0-4492 GCA_964586895.1 uncultured Roseicyclus sp. | reverse complement strand
AAAATGACAGGGGTCCCCGCGATCCTGAAAACCCGCCGCTTTGGCTATGACGGCAAGGGGCAGGCCCGCGTCATGACTGCCGATGGCGCCAAAAGCGCGGTAGCGAGCCTTGAAGGCGCGCCGGCCATCGCCGAGGGATTTGTTGAGTTCTCCAAGGAAATCAGCGTTATCGCCGCCCGCAGCAAGGATGGCGCAATCGCCGCCTATGACCCGGGCGAGAATGTCCACCAGGATGGCATTCTGTCCACAACCACCCTGCCCGCACAGATCCCCGCCAAGTTTCGGACCGATGCGGTCCTCATCGCATCACAAATCCTGAACGCGCTCGATTATGTTGGTGTGCTCGGGGTGGAATTGTTCGTCACCCCTGCGGGCCTCGTGGTAAACGAGATTGCCCCCCGCGTGCACAATTCCGGCCATTGGACGCAAGCAGGCTGCGCCGTGGATCAGTTCGAGCAACATATCCGCGCGGTGACGGGCTGGCCCCTTGGCGACGGCAGCCGCCACGCCAATGTGGTGATGGAAAACCTGATCGGTGAAGAGGTCGGGCGGGCGACTGCGCTTGCGGGCGAGGCAGGCGTGCAGATCCATCTTTATGGCAAGGCAGAAACGCGCCAAGGGCGCAAGATGGGCCATATCAATCGCGTGACCGGACCGGCCTGAGGGCGCTCTTTCATCTTGCCAAAAAAACCTCGGGGGTCAGCCTCTTTTCCAACGGAAAAGGGGCGTAGGGGGCAGCGCCCCCTCAAACAAGGGGACCGGGCAGCGCCCCCTCAAACAAGGGGACCGGGCAGCGCCCCCTCAAATAAGGAGAACGGGCAGCGCCCCCTCAAACAAGACATTCTGCCCCCGCACCGCTATTCGATCAAATCCCCAATCGCCTCGATCACGCCCAGATCATGGTCGAACGTGCCCGTGTCCAGAAAGGCTTCCACCTGAGCCAGAACCAGTGGGCTGTTCATCATGAACGTATGCGTCACAGGCAGCACGATGTGATCGGCCATACCAGCAACTTGGGTGCTGTCCACGGCCACCTTGCCATCATCGGGGCCTGGGATCAGGGCGGAATAGATCGGGTTCAGGCTCCGGTTTCCGGCAATCACCCCAAGCTCGAAATTCACATCGCCCAGACGATTGACCAGATCACTTTCGGCCGTCCCAAGCTGCTGCCCGGCCGGACCGTTGAGCCATTCAAACGGCTCCAGCGGCCCCAGCACATCTACCAATTCCGACCCGCCGTTGGGCGGCGCAAGCATGACGACCCGGCCAAGTTGGCTCAGGCGATGCTCGCCCAACCAATACCGCACAAGGATGCCGCCCATCGAATGGGTCACAAAATGGGTCTGTTGCATCCCGCATTGGGCCAGCGCCGGTGGAATGGTCGCCTCCGCCAGTTCGGCAATCGCTGCGCGCGTCGAGGGGTAGCCGCGATTGACCACCGTAAAGCCCTCAGCGCTCAGGCTTTCCTCCAGCAAGAACAACGACGTCTCGCTGCGCCCCAACCCATGAAGCAGCACGACGCATTCGGCCAGGGCCGGGATCGGGGCAAGTGCGAGGAGCGAAGCGAGGAGTGGCGTGCGCATGACCCACACATAAGTGGTTGCAGGGAAATTCCGAGGGGGCTTGCCCTCACCCCGTCGTAACGTAACTGTGCGGCCATGTCTCGCCCTGTTCGCCTTGCTGTCCGTGGTCTTTTGCTGGTGGAAAACCGCCTGCTTCTGGTCAATGCCTGGCCCGGCGGCACCTCTGATCTTCTGTGTGCGCCCGGCGGTGGGGTGGAGCCGCACAGTTCGCTCGAAGACAACCTCAAGCGCGAGTTCCATGAAGAGACCGGCCTGGGAATTTCCGTGGGCGCGCCGTGCCTTGTGAACGAATTCCATGACCCCGGTCGCGATTACCATCAGGTCGATGTGTATTTTCGCGTGTCCCTGATCTCGGGGCGACCGCTACAGGCCTGGACCGACCCCGAAGGCGTCGTGACCCAGCGCCATCTGGTGTCACGCGATGAAATGAAGGGGCTGCGTTACAAGCCCGACAGCCTGCCCGAGATCGCCTGGGGCGCGTCGATTTATTACGATCCGCTGGAGCCGGTCCTGCGCTGAAACGCGCCAAGGCCGTAGGCGACGCCACCAAGGGTCACCAGCGCCGCGCCGATCATGCGCCCGCTGACCCCTTCGCCCAACAGGACAAATCCCGCCGCCATCGCGATGATCGGCACGGTCAGCTGCAGCAATGCCGAAACGGTGCCGCCCAATTTCGGCAAGACCGCATACCAAAGCGCGTAGCCAAGCCCCGATGTCAGAGCGCCTGCAACGATTGCCAAAGCGATCCCCGTGGCTGTGGTGTCAACGCCATCGATCTGCGCGGGACGCAGGAGTGTCAGAAGCATCAAGGGCGGCACGGACCAGATGAAATTGGCCCCGGTTTCCGCCATGGGATCGGTCGCGGCGCGCCCGGCAAGGCTATAGACGCCCCACCCGACCGCAGCCAAAAGCATGGCGATCACTGCGATGCCCGGCACTGCCGCCTCACCCGACGGCCAGCTCAGCCATGCCAGACCGCCAAGCGCCATGGCCGCGCCGATCCAGCGGCGCAGTGGTGGGCGTTCGCCCCCGACAAGCGCGCCTGCGAACATCGTCACCTGCACGCCCCCGAACAACAACAGCGCACCGAGGCCCGCGTCGATCTGGATGTAGGCAATGGAAAATCCGATCAGGTAGAGTGTAAGGCTCCCCGCCCCCAAGACCCGCGCGGGCTTAAAGATCGGCAAGGTGCGCCGCCGCCCAAGGACCAGCGCGGCCAGCATGACCGCCCCGGCAAGGGCGCGGATCACGGCGAAGGCGATGGCGTCAATCTCGCCGTTGCCGACCGCCATCCGGTTCAGGATCGAGTTCGAGGCGAAGGCAATCAAGACCACGCAGGTGAGCATGACAAGGCGCATGTCAGGGTCCAATCAATCGCGCGGCAAAGGCACCGCAGAGATAGGCAGCGCGCCCCGCGCTGAACACGGCCTCGATCCGGCGGGTCGCGGCGTTCATCACGACGATATCGGCCCGGGACCCGGGCGCAAGCATGCCGCGATCGGTCCAGCCCATCACCCGCGCCGGTCCGGATGAGATCAGTGCCCATGCGTCGCAGAGGGCAAGGCCTCTGTCCCACAGCGCAAGGGCGGCGCGATGTGGGGCCGGGTAATGGTAATCGGAGACCAAAGCATCGACGAGGCCATCGCCGATCAGGTCGCGCGCGGCGACCTTGCCGTCATGGGAGCCACCGCGCACCACATTCGGCGCCCCCATGATCACCGGATCACCGGCCGCATGCGCCGCTTCGGCGGTGGCGCGGGTTTCAGGGAATTCCGCGATCTTCGCACCAAGGGCACGGAACCGCGCGCGGGCATCGGGTGTGGTATCATCATGGCTGCCGATCTTGACGCCCCGCGCCGTCATCCATTGGGTGAGGCCCGGCAAGGCCTCAAGCGCCGCCGGTGTTTGTTCATGCAAACGCGTCAGTAGCGCCATGTGATCTTCGGGGGACCGGCCCGATTTCAACGCCTGTCCGACAAGGCGCGGGGGCCGTTTGCCAGCCGACAGCGCGGTGTGGTTGAGATGATCGTTCAGGACCACGTAGCCAATATCGTGTCGCTTGATCAGGGCTTTGACCCGCTCGAATTCGTCCAGAAGCGACAGCTCGAACCGCAGTTGGATCCGCAGATCAAGCGCGGCGTCATACGCCCCTACGGCCGCAATCAGCGTTTCGGCGAAATCGGGGCCGCGCATGCCGCCTTCCCAGGAATAGAATTGGGCCAACATCGCGGAGGTAATGCCGTTCGCGGCAAGCTCTGCCTCGACCGCGCGCAGGCCAAGCTGCGGATCGGTCTGCGCCCCACGGCGCGGGGCCATGTGGTGTTCGAACCCGTCCCCATGCAAGTCGATGATGCCCGGTAGGATCAGGTAACCGGCGGCGTCGATGTCGCGGTGGGCGGTGTCGGTCAGGACACCGTTTTCCATCGCAATACACCTGTGGCCCAACCCGTCTGGGCCGAGCACCTGCGCGCCGGTGAGGCGGAGGGAGAGCGGGCGTTCCATGCCTGAGGTCTGGCAGGCGCGTGTGAAAAAGAAAAGGGCGCCCCGGCAGGACGCCCCTTCAATTCTTGGCGATCATTGCTCCGCGCGGGATCGTGGTCTTTTGGAAAACAACCCTGTCGGATTACGGGCAAATTCGCAGGCCAAATTCACTCCTACACTTACATGACAAAGGCCCCCGAGGGGGCCTTTGCACTGCCGTGTTCGACTGAACTCACTTACGTGAATTCATGTCTCACATCATGCCGCCCATGCCGCCCATGTCGGGCATGCCGCCACCGGGTGCGCCTGCGCCTTCTTTGGCAGGCTTGTCGGCAACCATGGCTTCCGTCGTGATCAGCAGGCCGGCAACCGAGGCTGCATCCTGAAGCGCGGTGCGGACAACCTTGGCCGGGTCGATGACGCCGAAC
>CAZPJO010000245.1:0-4512 GCA_964586895.1 uncultured Roseicyclus sp. | reverse complement strand
GGCCAATACCTTGACGGCGTGTTGCCGTGCTCATGGCTTGGACGAGCCTCAGGGATTGACCGCTTAGGGCGCGGTGGGCCCGTTGTCGGCGCGTGCATCTGACCGGTTACGCTGGAAGACTGATAACGGGGATCATCACGCTGGCGGCGTGTTAACGGGTATCATCACGCTGGAGGCGCGTTAACGGGTATCATCACGCTGGAGGCGTGTTAACCGGTATCATAGTGCCCTGGAGGATCGCGACGGTCTTGCGCGTGCCCCCTTCGTCTTCGGCGGTGATATCGCATTGTGTGATGATCAATCGCCGCCCCGCCTTGGCCACGCGCCCCGTGGCAATGAGGCGTGCCCCAATGGCGGGCGCGAGCAGGTTGATCTTCATTTCGACTGTCATCACCTCTGCCGCGGGCTCCATCTGCGTCAACGCTGCATAACCCGACGCACTGTCGCCCAAGGCAAACGTGGCCCCGGCGTGCACAGCGCCGTGTTGCTGGCCCATTAACGGAGCGATTGGCATGCTTAATGTCACTTCGCCCACGCTGATTAGATCAATGCGTGCGCCAAGGGTATTCATCATGCCCTGCTGGTTGAAACTATGGTTAATGCGGCGCTCTATTTCCTTGTTCATTCCTACGCCTTTGATTGTTTCCGGAATTGCACTTGAAGCCTATGGAATTTCAGCACTATTTATAACGCTATTGATTAAGACTTAAGTGAAAAAGAGTGTTAATGAAACACGTGCTGGCGGGCATATTTCTGCCCTCGCGAGATTGGCATGTTCGCATTGCGATCTGCATTCTGGCGATTGTAATCGTTTCCCTTGTCGGTCCGTTTTCGACCTATGACCGTTTTGGCCTTGGCCAACGACTTTTGTATTGGGGGGCGTTGATTGGTGGTTTTATCCTGCCCGGTCAATGGATCCGCATGTTGGTGCGCCATATCGTGTCGGGCCCTGCTTTGCGGCGCGATCTGTTGGCGGTCTTCGCGGTCGGGATCTGTCTCGCGCCGGTGATCTGGTGGGTCAATTGGCAGCTTCTGGGGGAAACCGTGGCGGGGTGGGTTGCGTTCGCCGAGCATGTGGTTCTGATCTGGTTGATCTGTTTTCTGCCGCTGGTGGTGCGCCACCTTGGATTGAATGTCCCAAATGAAACGGAGGTCATGCCCGAGATCCAAGCCCCGGATGTCGCGACGGAGGCAAGCGTCGAGGTCCCGCTGTTGCGCCTTTTGGAGCCGGATGTGCGTGGAGCCATTCGGCGCGTGTCTGCAAACGACCGTCAATCGCAGGTCTTTACCGAAAAGGGGGAAACCGCCGTGCGCATGCGGTTCGCCGATGTGTTGATCCAACTTGATGGGGCGTCGGGAATGCAGGTGCACAGGTCCCATTGGTTGGCCTTTGACGCCATCGACCGCCTGCAGCAGGACGGTCGCCGCTATGTTGCCAAGCTTCGCTGCGGGGGAACGGTCCCGGTCAGCCCGGCCTATGTCCCCGGTTTGACGGATGCAGGCGTGCGTTTGTCCGAGCGCTAAGCGCCCGGTGGTTGCCTAGCGTGGCATGGGGATGCGCACGGGTGGGCGGGCCAGCAGAATGGCGGTCGCATCGTTGCCCATCAGACCCGAAAGGGTCGGGTGATCGCAATGCAGGCCGCCGGTGTAAGTCCCGTAGGCCGGCAGGATGAGGCGCGTTCTATCCAACAGGAAACAGGGCCGGGTGAGCGTGCGGCCACGGGCTTTGACCCGCGCTTTTGGGTGGTAATGCCCCGACACTTCGCCAGCGCAGGCCGTATCCTCGGCGATGTGGCGGAAGGTCAGCGCAGCGATACTGAGCGTGGCGAGGTGATCGCCACCGATATCGACCGGTCCGGGATCGTGGTTGCCTTCGATCCAGATCCATTGACGGCCGGCCATGGCGGGGGCCAGCCGTTCGGCGACGGTGCGGGCCGTTGCGCGGGCGGCGGCGAGGTCATCGAAACTGTCCCCAAGGCAGATCACCCGCGTCGCGCGGGTTTTGTCGCAATCGGCAATCAGGCGATCCAGCGTCTCCTGAATTTCGTAGGGTGGCAACATCGGCCCGCCACGTCGCGCCATGCGTTCGGCTTTGCCAAGGTGGAGGTCGCTGACGATGAGCGTGGTCTGCGCGGGCCACCACAGCGCGCCGGAGGGCAGGGCCGCGAGGGTCTGGCCGCAAAAGGCAAAGTCAAGAGCGTTCATGTTTCGTTCATATTCTGCCGATACGGCCCGGCGCAAGCGCAACCTGTGCGCTATTCCATCGCAAGACCTGCGGTTTCCATGAGGCGCGCGGCCTCGTCCGCCAGCAGTCGGTCGTTGGCCAGGCCCTGGATCGGAATGCGCCCCGGTTCCAGAAACAAGGGCGCGGCCAGGGGTGTGACGCGGGTCAGGGGCTTGTGATCAATGCGGTCTCCGATGCGGTCCAGCATCCCTTCGATCCGACCGAAATCGACCAGACCGCGCATCGCCTCGTTTCGGGTGATCTCCAACATCACGTGGTCGGGATCGTATTTGCGTAACGTGTCGTAAAGGATATCTGTGGAAAACGTCGCCTGCCGCCCGGATTTGCGCTTGCCGCCCGGCATTGCGCGATCCACCAGGCCCGCGATGATCGCGCTGCCCTTGAAGGTGCGTTTCATCACGGCATTGTCGGTGAGCCAGCTTTCCATGGTGGCCATCAGGTTGTCGCGCGAGAAGAGGGGGGCCACGTCGGCGACGTTGTCCAGACCCCAGATCAGCGTCGCGTAATCGGTCGACACGAAGCCCATGGGGTTCAGGCCCTGCGCCTCCATCCGTTGGGTCAGAAGAAGGCCAAGCGTTTGCTGTGCGTTGCGGCCCGCAAACCCATAAGCCACAAGATGTTCGCGCCCGTCATGGGGGAAGGTTTCGACAAGCAAGCGATCGCGTTCGGGCAGTTTCGAGACCTTGCGTTGCAGGTGCAGCCAATCGCGGGTGTGCGTGGGCAATTCGGGCCAATCGTCTTGCCGGAACATGGCGAGGATGCGGTCGCTAAGCTGTGTGGAGGTGGCGAATTTTGTGCCCATGAAGGTCGCAATCTTGGGCTTCTGATAGGGGGTGCGCGTAACCTCCACGACCATTTCGCGCATCCCCTCATAGCGCACGATTTCGCCGCCGATCAGGAAAGTGTCGCCTTTGCGAAGGGTGGAGGCAAAGTATTCTTCGACCTCGCCCAGGGGCCGTCCGCCCCGGCTTTTGTGCAGGCGGACGGCCATTTTGTCGGCATCCACGATGGTGCCGATGTTCATGCGAATGCGTTGCGTCGCGCGCGGATCGCGCAGGCGGTAGGTGCCGTCCTGTTCAATCAGGCGCTGCCATTGGTCGTAGGCGCGGAGCGCGTAACCGCCGGTTGCCGCGAAGTTCAGGCAGCGATCGAACGCATCCCGTGGCAGGTCGGCATAGGCACCGGCGGTGCGGACCTCGGCGTAGAGCTCATCGGCGGTGAACGGCCCGGCGCAGGCGCGGATCAGGATGTGCTGGCACAATACATCAAGCGGGCCGGTGTGGTCCGTGTCACCGTCGAGGGTGCGGTCGCGCACGGCTTGCAAAGCGCAGATGCATTCGATCACTTCGAACCGATTTGCGGGCACGATCAAGGCCTTGGAGGGCGCGTTGTAGCGGTGATTGGCGCGCCCGATGCGTTGGACGAGGCGTTTGACATTCTTGGGTGCGCCGACCTGGATCACCAGATCAACGTCGCCCCAGTCGATGCCAAGATCGAGCGAACCGGTACAAACGATGGCCTTGAGATCGCCGTTGGCCATGGCGTGTTCCACGCGTTCGCGTTGGTCGCGCGCCAGCGCGCCGTGGTGGATGCCGATCGGGATCTGATCTTCGTTGGCGAGCCAGAGATGATGAAAAAAGATCTCGGCCTGCGCGCGGGTGTTGTGGAAGATAAGCGTTGTATTATGGGCCTTTACCTGCTCCAGCACTGCCTGCATGGCGTATCTGCCGCCGCCGCCGGACCACGGTGGGGGGGCGTCGATCTTGAGCATCCGGATGTCGGGATCAGGGCCCGGATCGGCTTGCAGGATGGCACAGGGATCGGGGTTTTTCGCAAGGATGCGCGCGACCGCTTGCGGGTCCTCCACGGTCGCCGACAACCCCACGCGGCGCAGGGTGGGGCGGAGGGCGGAGAGGCGGGAGAGGGCGAGCATGAGTTGGTCGCCGCGTTTGCTTTCGGCCAGCGCGTGGATCTCGTCGACGATGACGCGTTGCAGGCCGGCGAATGTGCGTTCTGCATCCTCGTAGCTGGTCAGGAGCGCGAGGCTTTCTGGCGTGGTCAGGAGGATGTGGGGCGGGTCGGCGCGTTGGCGTCTTTTGCGGCTTGAGGGCGTGTCGCCGGTGCGATCTTCGACGCGGATATCGAGGCCCATTTCGCCAATCGGGCCAGTGAGATTGCGCTTGATATCGGCGGCTAAGGCCTTGAGAGGGCTGATATAAAGTGTGTGCAGGCCCGTGTGGGTTCCGTCGGCAAGCTCGGTCAGGGTG
>CAZPJO010000244.1:0-4524 GCA_964586895.1 uncultured Roseicyclus sp. | reverse complement strand
ATCCTGCCCGGGGTTGCACCGTCGAATGTCTATGGATGCAAGGACGGGCATTTCATGATCGGTGCCAATAAGGACGAGATATTCGCCCGTTTGACCGAAGCGATGGGCCAGCCCGAACTGGCAAATGATCCGAAATACGCAACGCATCTGGCACGGGGCGCGAACCAGGCCGAACTCGACACGATCATCAATGGCTGGACGAACCAACACCCCGTCGAGGAAATCGAGCAGGCGATGATCACGCATTCGGTCCCAGCAGGCCGTGTGTATCGTGCGCCCGATATGCTGGAAGACCCGCATTTTAAGGCTCGCGAAGCGATCATTGAGGTTGATACGCAGACACAGGGCAAGCTGAAGATGCAAAATGCCTTTCCCAAGCTGTCGCGAACACCCTCCGGCGTAAGGCGACCTGCTCCTGCTGAGCCCGGACAACACAATGCAGAAGTATATCGAGAGCTGCTGGACCTAAACGAGAACGACCTTACCAGGCTAGCAAAAGCGGGAATCGTCTGATGAGGGCGGAAAATCTGAGTGAAAATTATGGAAATGTCTATTCGGGCGGGCTGACTCCCGGCGCGGTGCCTGCGCTGCTGCTAGTCGATATGGTGGAGGCCTACCTTCGGCCAAGCTCGCCGCTCTTTTGCGATACGGCGCGGGCTGCGCTCGATGTTGCGTCCGAACTGCTCATTCAAGCGCGGGCGGCGGCCCGACCAGTCATCTTTACCAATGTCGAGTATGAGGTGGGCGGCGTAGATGGAGGGCTTTTCTATAAGAAAGTCTCCGCGCTATCGCTGTTCGAGAGGGGCTCCGAGATGGGTCGCTTTCCCGACGAGCTCCAGCCACTGCCGGGAGAATTGGTCGTAACAAAGCAGTATCCCTCCGCGTTCTTCGACACGGGACTTACTAAAAAACTGCAAGGCCATGATGTCGATACGCTGCTGATTGCGGGTTATTCAACTTCCGGCTGCATTCGTGCTTCTGCGCTTGATGCCTTGCAATACGGATTTGTGCCCTTCGTGGTGAAGGACGGCTGCGCTGATCGCCATCCGGACCCCCACAACGCGAATCTATTCGATCTTCAAGCCAAATATGCCGAAGTGATCGACATGGCGCAGGCGGTCGAAATTCTGGCGAAGGCGTAAGGACCGTCTAGTCGCTTTTTTCGAAGGCAGGTAAGATGAAAACCGACCGACCACGCACTCTTTATCAGAAGATCTGGGACGATCATGTAGTGGAACGTCGCGAGGATAGCAGCTGTCTTATCTACATCGATCGTCATTTGCTGCACGAGGTCACAAGCCCGCAGGCTTTCGAAGGGTTACGGACGGCCGGGCGCAGGGTCCGCCGGCCTGACCAGCCACTCGCTGTACCCGATCATAATCTGCCCACAACACGGCGAACAGATGCAAAAGGCAACCGGCTTACAACAACCGATCCACTCAGCGCACAGCAGCTCCAGCTCCTTGAGCGCAACGTCGCCGAATTCAAGGTTCCATACATCGATGATTTGGACCAGCGACAGGGAATTGTACATGTCGTCGGCCCGGAACAGGGTTTTTCCCTACCAGGAGCGACAATAGTCTGTGGCGATTCACATACTGCCGCGCATGGCGGAATTGGTGCGCTCGCCTTCGGGATCGGCACCAGCGAGGTCGAACATGTGCTGGCCACCCAAACGCTGTTGTTGCGGCAATCCAAATCAATGGAAGTGAGGGTTGAAGGGACATTAAGCCAAGGGGTTACTCCCAAGGATCTGATCCTCCATATCATTGCGCGGTTAGGCGCCGCAGGGGGCACGGGCCATGTGATCGAATACCGTGGATCCGTAATCGAACAGATGAGTGTCGAAGGTCGCCTCACCGTCAGCAACATGAGTATCGAAGCGGGTGCCCGCGCGGGCCTGATCGCGCCCGATGAGACGGTCGTCCGGTATCTCAAGGGCCGCCCCTATGCGCCAGAGGGCAAAGACTGGGAGGAAGCGCTCGCGTACTGGCGGTCACTCTATAGCGATGAAGGGGCTGTATTTGACAGTTCGATCCTCATCGAAGGAGCCGACATCGAACCCTCGGTAACGTGGGGAACCAGCCCGGAGGATGTCTTGCCGATCGGTGCGTGCATACCTGACCCGGCAAGCTTCCGCGACCCTGCGAAACAGGATGCCGCACGCAAGAGCCTCGATTACATGGGCCTTGTTGCGGGACAGCGACTGCAGGATATTGCGATCGAGAACATATTTATCGGCAGCTGCACCAACAGTCGGATTGAGGATCTGCGCTCGGCGGCGGAGATTTTGCGCTGGCGCAAAAAGGCTGACAGCGTTCGCTGGGCCATTGTGGTTCCGGGCTCGGGGCTGGTAAAAAACAGGCCGAAGAAGAAGGCCTCAATCAAATATTCACCTCAGCCGGCTTCGAATGGCGCGAACCGGGCTGTTCGGCTTGCCTTGCCATGAACCCCGATAAAATTCCTCCCGGTGAGCGTTGTGCCTCTACGAGCAATCGCAATTTTATCGGTCGTCAGGGTCCGGGGGCACGCACTCATCTGATGAGCCCGGCCATGGCCGCTGCTGCCGCCGTAACCGGTCGCCTTACCGATGTGCGGGAATTGTAGATATGATCGAACCGATGAAGATTGTCAGCGGCCGGGCTATTCCACTAGGCCTCAAAAATGTCGATACTGACATGATTATCCCGGCGCGGTGGCTAAAGACAGTCACGCGCGCAGGACTCGGCGAAGGCGCATTCGAGGCATTGCGGCAATCGCCGGATAACATATTTGATGCCGGCGAATATGCTGGCGCTCCAATTCTTATTGCAGGCGACAATTTCGGTTGCGGGTCAAGCAGGGAACATGCGGCGTGGGCGATGCTTGATCTGGGTTTGCAAGTGGTGATTGCGCCCAGCTTTTCCGACATCTTTGCCAGTAACGCCTTCAAGAACGGTCTACTCACCATCGATGATTTCACTGTCGATCTGGAAGCGCAGCATATTACGACGAGCGGGGGTAGCAGATTTGGGTTCGAGCTCGATCCATTCCGCAAGCGATGCCTGCTTGGAGGGCTCGACGAAATCGAAATAACCCTGAATTCAGCTTATGCTATTGCAGTCTATGAGGAGCTGACGAGCGCAAAATCAGGCTGGCGGCAAAGGCCGAAAGACTCCATAATCTACTGATCCACAAAGGTAAGTTTGAGGCTACTGTGCTGTCTGGCTCGAAGCTGCAGGCTTAATTGTGGGCCTTTCGGCATTGCGTAGGAAAGTCGCTTAACAAAAACCATTGGTTACACAATCAGTCTGATGTATCTTCTGGGCGTCAACGAAGTAAATCATTGAAAGATAAAAAGAATTATAAATCAACGTGAGGCTTCGTTAAGACTCTAAGTTGTTGTCTCTACTTTTCTTTTCTCTTCCCTCGCGAGGTCTGAATAGCCCCTAGATTTGTGGACGCTTTCTTTCCTAAATTTGAGGACAGGAGGCGACGATGGGTAAGGCTAATTTCAGCGATGAGTTCAAGCGCGATGCTGTGGCGCAGATTACCGAGCGGGGTTATCGGGTAGCGGAGGTTTCCGAACGTCTCGGCGTGAGCCCGCACTTGCTGTATGCATGGAAGAGACAGTTCGCAAAGCGGCCCGAAGATGTGTCGAAGGATGCCGAGATCCGGCAATTGAAGCGCGAGTTGACGCGGGTGAACGAGGAGCGCGACATCCTAAAAAAAGCCTCCGCGTATTTCGCCAGGGATGCAAAGTGAGATACGCGTTCGTTGCCGAGCATCGCACGCTGTTCTCGGTGCGTGCGATGTGTCGGTGTCTTCGCATCCAGCCCAGCGGCTTCTACGCCTGGTTGAAGAACCCGTTGAGCAGACGGGCGAAGGAAGATGCTCGGCAGACCGAGCTGATCCGGCAGGCGTGGGAAGAGAGCGGCAAGGTCTACGGCTATCGCAAGCTGCATGACGACCTGCTCGATCAGGGCGAGACCTGCTGCCCGAACCGGGTGGCGCGTCTTGCCAGTCTGGCAGGTATCAAGGCGAGGATCGGCTACAAGCGCAGGACTGGCAGCTACGGCAGCAAGCCGTCGAAGGTTGTCGACAACACGCTGGCCCGCCAGTTCGATGTCGCAGCACCCGACAAGGCGTGGGTGACCGACATCACCTACATCAGGACGCAGGAAGGTTTTGCCTATCTGGCGGTGGTGATCGACCTCTACTCCCGCCGCGTGGTGGGCTGGTCGATGCAGAACCGCCAGACCACCGATATCTGGTCCTGCAGGCACTGCTGATGGCGGTGTGGCGTAGGAAGCCGAAGAGCACCGTGCTGATCCACTCGGATCAGGGATCGCAGTTCACCAGCATGGACTGGGCTACGTTCCTGAAGGCCTACAATCTGGAGCACTCGATGAGCCGGCGGGGCAACTGCCATGACAACGCGGTGGTCGAGAGCTTCTTCAACCTGCTCAAACGCGAACGTGTCCGGCGCCGGACCTATCGCTCACGCGACGAGGCCAGACAGGACGTGTTCGATTACATCGAGAT
>CAZPJO010000243.1:3076-4557 GCA_964586895.1 uncultured Roseicyclus sp. | reverse complement strand
ACCTTGGCAATCCCAAGAACTTCGGCAATCAGCTCAAATACGCCGACAAGCGTCGCTCGCCCGTGGCGATCATCCAAGGCTCGGACGAGGCCGAGCGCGGCGTGGTGCTGCTCAAGGACCTGATCCTTGGCGCGAAGCTGGCGCAGGAGGCGACGCTGGAAGAATGGAAATCACAACCCGCCCAGACCGAGGTTTCGATCACCGACCTTGTGGCTGAGGTGCGCGCCATGGTGGCCCGTCACACGTGACCCAAAAATCCGACATCCGGGCCGAGGCCGAGGCGCTTCAGGCCATCTTCGCGGGTGCCCTGCCCGTGGACGCGCCGATGTTGGTCAGCGCCGATACCCTGCTTGACCTCTATGGCGAAGACATCCGGGGCCGCGCCTTCACCACCCATGACCCGGACCGGGGCGAATTGATGCTGCGCCCGGATTTCACCGTGCCGGTGGTGCAGATGCACATGGACAGCGGCGCGGAACCCGCGCGCTACACCTATCTTGGCGAAGTGTTCCGCATGCAGGCCGCCGGGAGCGGGCGGCCGACGGAATACCTGCAACTGGGCTACGAGGTCTTTGACCGAGCCAACCCGCTTGAGGCCGATGCAGAGGTGTTTTCACTGATGCTCAAGGCGCTCGACGGCCTGCCGATCCGGGCCGTGACCGGCGATATCGGTGTGCTTCTGGCCGCGATTGAGGCCTTGGGAACCACCGATGCGCGCAAAGCGGCGCTGCGTCGTCACGTCTGGCGCCCGCGCCGGTTCCGGGCGCTTCTGGACCGGTTCACCGGGGCCGCACCCGCACCGAAAGGGCGCGCCGATTACCTGCGCGCCGCCGCCGAGCAGGGCCTCGCCGCGATGATTGCGCAGGCTGGCCCGCCCATCGGTTTACGCACCACGGATGACCTCGCGTCCCGCCTTGATCGGTTGCGCGCCGAGGCCGAGGCCGCGCCGCTTGATGCGACGCAGGCGGACGTTTTGATCGGCCTCCTCGCGCTCAAGGTGCCGTTGTCCGAAGCTGTGGCCGCCTTGCAGAATTTCGTTGTCGATCTGCCCGGATTGCAACCCGCCGTTGCGTGCTTTGCGTCCCGGGTTGCGGCGTTGCGCGACGCCGGTGTCGCGGTCGAAGATATCCCGTTCGAGGCCTCCTACGGCCGCACCCAGATGGAATATTACGACGGCTTCGTCTTCGGCCTGCTTGGCCCCACACCGGGGGAGCCGCCGCTGGCCACCGGAGGGCGTTACGATGCCCTGACCCGGCAGCTTGGCGGTGGTCGCGAGATCCCGGCCGTTGGTGGCGTGATCCGCCCCGAACAGGTCCACGCATTGCGGAGGGCTTTGGTATGATCACGCTTGGCGTGCCGTCCAAGGGCCGGTTGATGGAGAAGACCTTCACGTGGTTCGCCGCGCGGGGGATTGAAATGCGCCGCACCGGGTCCGACCGTGATTACGGCGCCGAGGTTGCGGGCCTGCCCATTGATCTGCG
>CAZPJO010000243.1:1512-3066 GCA_964586895.1 uncultured Roseicyclus sp. | reverse complement strand
GAGAAATCCCGCGTGAACTCGCCGCCGGGCGGCTGCATCTTGGCGTCACCGGAAGCGATTTGGTGCGTGAACGCATCGCGGCCTGGGATCAATCGGTCGAGGTCGTGGCGGAATTGGGCTTCGGTCATGCCGATCTGATCATTGCGGTGCCGGCGTGGTGGGTCGATGTGCGCACGCTTGATGACCTTGACGCCGTCGCCGCCGACTTTCGCGCGGCCCACGGGCAACGCCTTAGAATTGCGACGAAATATAACCGCCTGGTCCGCGATTTCCTGCGTGACGCAGGGGTGGCCGATTACCGTCTGGTCGACAGCCAGGGCGCGACCGAGGGCACCGTGGCGCATGGCAATGCCGAGGCGATTGCCGACATCACCTCTACCGGCGAGACGCTGCGCGCCAACCACCTGTCGATCCTTGACGACGGTCTGATCCACCGCTCTGAGGCGACTTTGTTCCGGTCCCGATCTGCGGATTGGTCGGACGCGGCCAGAGACGCGCAAAAGAAGCTGGAAACGCTCCTGTCAGCCCACGATTGATCCCGACGCGTTAACCGTGTCGGCGCTCACAGAACCCCGATTTCGGCCAGTGCGTTTTCCAATTGCGGCGGCAACGGCTCTTGCGTGGCGCGGCCCTTGGGCAGGTCACGGGGGGCATCGCCCGGTTGCAAATACCGCCACCCCTGAAACGGGCGACGTGGCGTCGGGGCGACGCGCACAACTTCGGGGTCGAGAACGATGCCGCAGCGCTTGATGCCATCGCCGCGGTCGACGGGATCAAGCCGCACAATCGGTTGCCGACACAGCACCAACCCCTTGAACACCCAATAAAGCGAGCCGCCGTCGAGCACCTGGTCCGCGCGTTTCGGCCACATCCGCGTGACGTGGCGCGGCAGCCCGTCGGGCCCTTTGGCGCGCGGATTGACCTGCCAGTTCAACAGGTCTTCCACCTTCTCCGCGCCGACGCAGAGCTTGATCATGTTCAGCTTATCCACAGATCGCCCCACAGAATCCCATGCTTTCACTTCATATGGTAGCGGCTGCCGGGCGTTCTTCAAGGTGTAGTGGCGCTAACGCGCGCAATGCGCTACACTTGTCTCGCGCCCTTGGTGGATCGATTCCCCCGAGGCCTTTTCGCGTCTTCACTCGACGGAGTTGCCGATGACCGCCTTTGCCGCCCCCATCGCCGAGCAGATCTGGGACATGAAATACCGCCTGAAAGAGGCGGATGGCACGCCGTTGGATCAAAGCGTCGAAGATACATGGCGGCGCATCGCGGATGCGCTTGCGGGCGTTGAAGCAGATCAGACCGCGCAATCCGACCGGTTCTATGACGCCCTCAAAGATTTCAAATACCTGCCTGCGGGCCGGATCGTGGCGGGGGCGGGCACCGGGCGCAGTGTGACGCTGTTCAACTGCTTCGTGATGGGCACCGTGCCCGACAGCATGGGCGGCATATTCGATATGCTCCGCGAGGCCGCGTTAACCATGCAGCAGGGCGGCGGGATCGGTTACGATTTCTCGACCATCCGACCCAAGGGTGCGGACGTCAAAGGGG
>CAZPJO010000243.1:0-1502 GCA_964586895.1 uncultured Roseicyclus sp. | reverse complement strand
CTTCTGGCCCGTTGTCGTTCATGGACGTCTGGGATGCGATGTGCCGCACGATCATGTCGGCGGGCTCGCGGCGGGGTGCGATGATGGCGACGTTGCGGTGTGATCACCCCGACATCGAGGCGTTCATTGAAGCCAAGCAGGACCCTGCACGTTTGCGCATGTTCAACGTCTCCGTCCTTGCCACCGATCCGTTCATGGAGGCGGTCAAGCAAGACGCGCCCTGGGATCTGATCTTCGACGGCAAGGTCTACAAAACCGTGCAGGCCTGCGATCTGTGGGACAAGATGATGCGCGCCACCTATGATTACGCCGAACCGGGCGTGATTTTCATCGACCGCATCAATGCGGAAAACAACCTCAACTACGTGGAAACCATCGCCGCGACGAACCCCTGCGGGGAGCAGCCCTTGCCACCGTATGGCGCGTGTTTGCTTGGGTCGGTCAACCTGGCGCGTCTGGTTGAAAATCCGTTCGATGGCGGCACGATCCCAGATGCCGCGTTGGATGATCTGGTCGCGACCGCGATCCGCATGATGGATAACGTCGTCGACGCCTCGCGCTTTCCGCTTGAAGCGCAGGCCGCCGAGGCGCGTGCCAAGCGGCGGATTGGCCTTGGCGTCACTGGTCTGGCCGACGCTCTGGCGATGTGCGGTGTGCGCTATGGCTCGGACGAGGCCGTGGCGCTGACCGAGGCGTGGATGGCGCGCATTGCCAACGCCTCCTACCGCGCGTCTGCGATGTTGGCGCAGGAAAAAGGCGCCTTCCCTTTGTTTGATGCCGACGCCTACGCGACCGCCCCGATGATCAAACGGCTGGACGCGGATGTGCAAGCGCTCATCGCGGAACACGGCCTGCGCAACGCGCTTTTGACGTCCATCGCACCCACCGGCACGATCTCGCTTTATGCGGGCAATGTGTCTTCGGGGATCGAACCGATTTTCGCGAATTCCTACACCCGCAAAGTGTTGCAACCCGACGGCACCCGGACCGAGGAAGAGGTGGTGGATTACGCTGTCGCCGCCTGGCGCGAACGGCATGGCGACATGGCCCTGCCTGAGTATTTCGTTACCGCCCAGACGCTTGCGCCGCTCGACCATGTGCGCATGCAGGCGGCGGCGCAGCCCTGGGTCGACAGCTCCATCTCCAAAACCATCAACGTACCCGCCGACATCAGCTTTGAGGCCTTCAAGGACGTCTACGCCGAGGCCTACGCCACCGGTTGCAAGGGCTGCACGACCTATCGCCCGAATGACGTCACGGGCAGCGTGCTGAGCGTGTCGGAGGCCGAGGACAAGCCGCAATCCGTCGAGGCCGCCGAAGCGTCGGGCGGCGAAGTCGTCTACATGTCCGAACCGCTCGACCGCCCGTCCGAGTTGGAAGGCAACACCTACAAGGTCAAATGGCCCGACAGCGAGCACGCGCTTTATATCACCATCAATGACATCGTCCTGAACGGGCACCGCCGCCCGTTCGAGGTCTTCATCAACTCCAAGAACATGGAG
>CAZPJO010000242.1:0-4567 GCA_964586895.1 uncultured Roseicyclus sp. | reverse complement strand
CTCGCCCGAGAACACATGTGCGGTCGGGCCGGTCATCCAGACGCCATCATCGCGCCAATCGACGTGAATGTCGCCGCCATCGAGGGTCAGGCGCACCTGCCGCGTCGTCAGACCGCGACGCGCCGCCGCAACCGCCACCGCGCAAGACGACGACCCGGACGCAAGCGTCACGCCAACCCCGCGTTCCCACACCCGCATCCGCAGATGATCGCGGTCGATGACATGGGCAAATTGCACGTTGGTGCGTTCGGGAAATAGGGGGTGGTGTTCGAACTTCGCCCCGCGCGTTTCAAGATCGACGGCATCGGCATCTTTCACGAAAAAGGTGCAATGCGGGTTGCCCATGCCAGTTGCCACAGGGACACCGTCCAACGGCAGATGCAGCGTATCGCAGGCGCCTTTCAGGGGGATCCCCTCCCACGACATCACGGGTTGTCCCATATTGACCGAGGTCATGCCGTTGCCTTCATCCACGGCTTCGAGAATGCCGCGTTCGGTGCGCAAGGTGATACGATGCTTTCCGGTCATCTCCATTTCGCGCCGCGCGATGCAGCGGGTGGCATTGCCACATGCCCCGGCAGTCGACCCGTCGGCGTTCCAGAACGTCAGCCGAAGGTCGGTATCATCGCCGTCCTCGATCACCGCAAGCTGATCAAACCCTACGCCGCGATGCCGGTCGCCCAACGCCTGCGCCAGGGCTGGGGTGATCTCGGGCGCGTTCGTTCGGCCATCGACGATGACGAAGTCGTTGCCAAGGCCATGCATCTTCAGAAATGGTAGGCCGGGATATGAGTCTGTGCTGGACATGGCGGGCATATACGCGTGCGCCGCGTAACTTCAAAGCCCCGCCCGGATTTTCGCTTGACGAGTCACAGGGGGCCTCTTAGGAACGCGCCCTTGAGTGGGCCCGTAGCTCAGTTGGTAGAGCAGTTGACTTTTAATCAATTGGTCACAGGTTCGAATCCTGTCGGGCTCACCATTTATACCCTTTGTTTTCCGAACGTTAGCGACGCCACAAGCGTTTTCGCGCGGGTTTCTGCGCCTTGAGATACCGCTTCAACTCCGTGTACCCGCCGATCCTTTCCCCATCGATGAAAATCAGCGGCGTCGTGGTGACGTGGTGCTTGTCCTTGAAGGCATCGGTTTCTCGCCGCGTGCGCAGGACATTCTCTTCGATCTCGAACCCCGCGTTGCGCAGAAGGTCGCGCGCAGCGGTTCCGTAACCGCAGGTGTAATTCGGAAGATCCATCCGGTGCAGAACAGCTTTGGGCATAGCGAAACATCCTTGTGGGGCGCCCAATACATTGGGGTGCAACCACATATGGCCAAGGGGTCCCGGGTCACTTCGCCGTGACGCGCGACCCACGGCGTCGCAAATCCGATATGGCGCGTCGCACCAACCCTTTGGAATCGCGGCAGCACAGGGTAAACGCAGGGCATGTTCCTTTCGATCTTCGACATTTTCAAAATCGGCGTTGGCCCGTCCTCATCCCACACGATGGGGCCAATGACGGCGGCCGCACGCTTTTTGCACGACCTCCGGTCCGGGCGCGAAAAGGAACCGGGCGCGGGGCAGCTGGCCGGGCTTGGCGCGTCGCTGCATGGCTCGCTCGCCTTCACGGGCAAGGGCCATGCTACGGACCGTGCCGTTATCCTTGGGTTCGCCGGGTTCGAGCCGGCCACACTTGACCCCGATCGCGCCGAAGCGCTGGAGGCGGAGATCCAGGCCAGCGGCATGGTCACGCCGCCCGACCTGCCGCCGCTCAGGTTTCGGCCTGCAACCGACCTGATCTTTGATTACGACCGGGCCCTGCCGGGCCACGCCAACGGGATGATCCTGCGCGCCTTTGACGAGGCTCGGAACCTCTACCTCGAAGAGACGTATTATTCCATTGGCGGTGGCTTTGTGGTGACGGCAGCCGAGCTTGATGGCCAGGGCGAAGGTCCCGACGCGCTCCATGCCGAAAAGGAACAGGCAGGCTTTCCGCACCCATTCGGATCCGCCGAGGAAATGCTGGCCATGGGGCTGGCAACAGGCAAGAGCATCGCCAGGATGAAATGGGAAAACGAGATCGCGCTTGCCCCCCGCGCGGATGTGCAGGACCGGCTTGATGGCGTCTGGCAGGCGATGGACGATTGCATTGATCGCGGCCTGCGGATGGAGGGCGAATTGCCCGGTGGCCTTGCCGTCAAACGCAGGGCAAAGCGCATCCATGAGCAGCTGAAGGCAGAGGCAGGCACCAACCTTGCGCAGCCCCATGTCGCCAACGATTGGCTTAGCGTCTATGCGATGGCGGTTAACGAGGAAAACGCCGCCGGGGGACGTGTCGTGACCTCCCCCACCAATGGCGCCGCCGGGGTGGTTCCGGCGGTCCTGCGCTACTATCGCGACCATTGCATCGGCGCGACGGAAGAAGGCC
Organism: uncultured Roseicyclus sp.; assembly: GCA_964586895.1. Lineage (GTDB taxonomy): Bacteria > Pseudomonadota > Alphaproteobacteria > Rhodobacterales > Rhodobacteraceae > Gymnodinialimonas. Next base: position 2,147 of record CAZPJO010000242.1, on the reverse strand, counting down.
GAAGGACGTTCCTTATGACAGCAGCGGCGATTGGCGGGCTGATCAAGCACAACGCTTCGATCTCTGGCGCCGAGGTGGGCTGTCAGGGAGAGGTCGGAAGCGCATCGGCGATGGCGGCGGCCGGGCTCTGTGCCGCGCTTGGCGGGACGAATGAGCAGGTAGAAAACGCCGCGGAGATCGCGCTTGAGCATCACCTTGGCATGACCTGCGACCCTGTGGCTGGACTGGTTCAGGTGCCCTGCATCGCGCGCAACGGGTTGGGCGCCATCAAGGCGGTGTCGGCGGCATCATTGGCGCTACGCGGGGACGGCACGCATTTCATGCCGCTGGACAATTGCATCGAGGCGATGCGCCAGACGGGCATGGATATGTCGACGAAATACAAGGAAACGAGCCAAGGCGGTTTGGCGGTGAACCTGCCGCAGTGTTAGCGTCGAGACATGTCCGATGCGCCCTCCTTTGACCCTGAATTTGACGATCCGTTGAAGGTGTCTGATCATGTGCTTGAGGTGACCCGCGACGCCTATTGGAACCGGGATTTTCCGGCCTTCGCCGAACGGTTTTTTCTGCCGCAAACTGTCGGCAAGTTTGAAGGCGAACGATGCCTTGAAACGGAAAACGATCTTCGGAGCCTTTATGACGCTTCCTGTGCATATTTTGAGTCCAATGGCATCCTGGACCTGAAACGCCGCACGACCTCTGCCTTGTTCCAGAGCAAAACGTGTGTGCAAGCCACGTTCGTGTCGCAACACGTCTTGCGTGGCCACGTCTTGAGCAAAGAAACCGTCGTGCACGGAACGCTGTGCCGAATTGGTGGGCTTTGGCGGATCACGGAAAGCCACTATGCGACCGACAGTGTTGCGCTTACCATTGCCCTGACCGGATCGGCCAGGCGCAAATCGGACCGGTAACCTGATGTCTTGCGCTTTATCGGCCTTCGCTGGCCTACGCCAAAGGGCAGAACGTCAGCCGTTCCGGATTGTATCGCCGGGCAGGAATTCAGGCTTGAGCTCGAACACTTCCGCCGTCAGTTCGTTCGCGACCATCAGCTCCGCCGCCTTGCGGCCAATCGCGTCACGCTGACTGTCCATTGTGGCAATGCGCATCGGCAAACCGTCGAGCACTTCGAACGAATTGAATCCGGCAAGGCCGATCTGCCCCGGAATATCCATCCCCTTCTCAAGACAATACAGCAGCCCGCCGGCCGCGTTCATATCCGTGTTGTAGTAGAGGAAATCCAGGTCGGGGGTTCGGTCCAGAAGCGCCTGCGTCATACTGCGCCCGGTGCCGAAACCGGAGGTGCCGTCGTAAAAGATCTCGTCGGCAAGGCCAAGACCGGCCTCCGCCACGCCCTCTTTGAACCCGCGATAGCGTTTCTGCGCCCGGGCATCTGCGTTGGAACTGGACCCGAGGTACCCGATCCGCCGATAGCCGCGCGCGGCGATTTCTGTCGCCATCGAACGGCCTGCCGCCGCATGGCTGATACCGACGGCACCGGCAACCGGATCACCATCGACATCCATCACCTCGACCACCGGAACACCTGCGGCCCGCATCATGGCGCGCGCGGCGTCGGTATGCTCCAACCCCGCAACGATCAGGCCCGAGGGACGCCAAGACAGCATTTCGTAAATGACTTTTTCTTCTTTGTCGGCGTCGTATTGTGATGTGCCGATCACCGGCTGCAGGGATGTGTCATCCAGCACCGCACCGATGCCATGGAGCACATCCGGGAACACCATGTTCGACAGCGACGGGATCACGACGCCCACAAGGTTCACGCGGTTCGAGGCAAGCGCCCCGGCGATCTTGTTGGGAACGTAGCCAAGGGTGCGCGCCGCCTCGAACACGCGCTCTCGCGTGCGCTCGGAGACATCGCCCCGGTTCCGCAGGACCCGACTGACCGTCATTTCGCTGACGCCGGCCGCATCGGCCACGTCGCGCAGCGTCATCTGCGGTTTGCCGTCAAATGGATTTCGTCCGCGCAAGGGATCATCCTTTGGTCGTGTGCGCCTTTGGCTATTGATACGCCCGCCCGGCCAACGTTCGCAAGCGCTTGCGGGATCGAAACAAATCGCGGACAACGGAAGTGTGGCCCCGTGGCTCAACTGGATAGAGCAGCCCCCTCCTAAGGGGCAGGTTGCAGG
>CAZPJO010000241.1:0-4600 GCA_964586895.1 uncultured Roseicyclus sp. | reverse complement strand
CCCGAAATGCGTCGTCCCGCCCTCGGGTGCCTCCACGGTCGCCCCGCCGTCGAGCGCCTCCACGGTCGTCCCGCCCTCGGGCGCGCCCATCTCGAAATCGCGGTCTTTTGCCATGGGTCTTGTCCTTTCGCCGTCTCGCTCCCTCTTATAGGGGCGTCCGGGGGCGCTGCAACGCACCCCGATGCCACAGAGGAAAGCCCGATTTGCCCGAACTTCCAGAGGTAGAGACAGTGCGTCGCGGTCTGTTGCCCGCGCTTGAGGGCGCGCGCATCGCCAAGGCCGCGGTCAACCGGCCAGATCTGCGCTGGCCGTTTCCGCCAAACATGGCGGATCGGCTTACCGGTGCGACGGTCACGGTGCTTCGGCGGCGGTCGAAATACATCCTCGCCGATCTCGACACCGATGAGACCTTGCTGATCCATCTTGGCATGTCGGGCCGGATGACAATTTCGGGCGATCCGCTTGGCCAGTTCCATCATCAACACCCCACTCCTGCCAAACATGATCACGTCGTGCTCGACACCGAGGCGGGCGCGCGGATCACTTTCAACGATGCACGTCGCTTCGGCGCGATGGACCTGTTCGACACGGCACAGCAGGATCAGCATTGGCTGATCCGCGACCTCGGGCCTGAACCTCTGGGGAATGCGTTTCACGAAGCGCATCTGACCTCGGCCTTTGCGGGCAAGCGCAGCCCGGTGAAATCCGTTCTTCTGGATCAGCGCGTCGTTGCCGGACTTGGTAATATCTACGTCTGCGAAGCGCTTTATCGCGCGGGCATCTCGCCACTGCGACACGCTGGCCGCATCGGGGCCGCTCGAGTCGCCGCTTTGGTGCCGATCATCCGCGATGTATTGGCAGAAGCTATTGACGCCGGAGGCTCATCCTTACGCGACCATCGGCAGGCAAATGGTGAACTGGGATATTTTCAACACAGTTTTTTCGTCTACGGGCGCGAGGGCGAACCTTGCCAAACCCCCGCATGCACTCGGAAAATCCTGCGCAAGGTTCAATCCGGACGATCGAGCTTCTACTGCGCGGCCTGCCAAAGATAGGTTGAACCCGCCGAAACCAGTGTTAAGCCTCAAAGCTTGTTTCAACAGCGCCCGAGCACCAACCCATGGCCTATGAGACCCTGATCGTCGACGTTGAAGATCATATCTGCCTCATCAAACTGAACCGTCCCGATGCGTTGAATGCGCTCAACACGCAGCTTTTGGGCGAATTGGGCAAGGCGCTGGCCGGCGCTGATGCCAACGACAAGGTGCGCTGCATCGTCATCACCGGCTCCGACAAGGCGTTCGCCGCCGGGGCCGATGTCACCGAGATGGCCGAGAAATCCTATACCGACGTGGTCTACGAAGACCTCTTCGCATCCGCCGCCAACAACATCGAACGGATCCGCAAGCCGATCATCGCCGCCGTCGCGGGTTATGCTTTGGGCGGCGGGTGCGAATTGGCGATGGCGTGCGATTTCATTATCGCCGCCGAGAATGCGAAATTCGGCCAACCCGAGATCAACCTTGGCGTTATCGCGGGTATGGGCGGCACGCAGCGGCTGACGCGGCTGGTCGGCAAATCCAAATCTATGGAAATGCACCTGACGGGCCGGTTCATGGCCGCCGAGGAAGCCGAACGCTCGGGCCTGGTCAGTCGCGTGGTGCCCTCCAAGAAGCTGATGGAGGAGGCGATGGGCGCGGCCGCCAAGATCGCCGAGAAATCCATGATTGCCGCGATGTCCGCGAAAGAGGCCGTGAACCGCGCCGAAGAGGTTGGCCTGTCCGATGGTCTTCTGTTCGAGCGTCGGCTGTTCCATTCGCTTTTCGCGACCGACGATCAATCCGAAGGCATGGCCGCCTTTGTGGATAAGCGCGAACCGCAGTTCCGCGACAAGTAACGCCGCCCTTTGGCAAAGCGGGGGGTTGGCAGCGGCAGCACTTTGGCTTAAACGCCGCGCCAGACATGCGTGTGAGGCCCGCCTTGGCCAGATTCGCCCGGTTCAGAACCCGGGGTCGGGACTCTCCCGCGCGTAATCCGTTGCAACCGTTCCGATGAAGGATCACACACCATGGCAAATTCGCCCCAGGCAAAGAAACGCGCCCGCCAGAACGAGCGCCGCTTCGCCGTCAACAAAGCCCGCCGTTCGCGCATCCGCACCCACCTCCGCCGCGTTGAGGAAGCCATCGCGTCCGGCGATCAATCCGTCGCAGCAGAAGCCCTGAAAACCGCTCAGCCTGAGTTGATGCGCGGCGTGACGAAGGGTGTGTTGCACAAGAACACCGCGTCGCGGAAAATGTCGCGCCTGGCATCACGTGTGAAGGCGATGGGCGCGTAATCGCCTGCGAATAGCCCTTGTTTTGAAGGCGCTCCGCCACAGGGGCGCCTTTTTTCTTTTGAAAAATCGTAACGCAGACAAGGGTCTAATCAGGCCCAAAGGATTCGATATTCGAAAGGTTCGGAGTCAAGCATTAAGAGATGTTGCGACACGCGCGCGACTCCCGATACGTTCACCAAGCGAGTCAGATGCCTAGGGGGGCGGATGAGGGGCGCGGCGCCCCGGCTCGAAGCTAAAGCGGATGGAATGATGGACAGCTTTCCTCACCGCTCCGACCGGACAGGGTTGGCGCTTCGAATTGGGCGCAATGGGACGACGTCAAAATCCGGATCGGATTTGTTGATGTGGGACCTGCATGCGCCGCAATTATCCACCCTTGTGCAAGCAAAGCGCAAACAACCTCTGCATTCGTTGGGTCACCAACGGAGCGAATTATATTTGCGCTGTGTAACGGCGGACGTGGCGGCAGAATGTGGATAAGCATCGGGTGCGATCAGACACCCGGCTACAAAAGAAGGACGGATCGAGGGAATGACGAACGAAACATGGGGCGAGGTCCGTCAAGAATTGTTGCAAGCGGTTGGGAAAAACAATTTCTCTGCCTGGATCGAACCAATTTCCTTTGACCGCATCGATGAACGCACGGCGCATTTTCACGTGCCGACCAGCTTTATCGGGTCATGGGTTTCGAACAACTTTGGGGACCTGATCTTGCGCCACCTGTCGTCGCATGGCGTCGGTGCGGATCGCGTCGAGTTTGCCGTCAGCCCGCGTACAAGTGCAGCGCCCGTCACCGCGCCTGCGCCGCAGCCAACCGTTTCGCAGCCCGCCGCCGCACCGGTTCCAGCCCCTGAGCCTGTCATGGCCGAAGTCGCGCCCGCCCATGTTCCGGCCCAAACTCCGGCTCCCGTATCTGCAGCGCCTGCGCCGCAGCCCGCACCTGCCCCTGCGCAACGCGCCGAAGCCGCGCGTGTGGCCACCGTCGACCTGCCCGGCACCAAGCTCAATCCGAACCTTACCTTCGCCAATTTCGTCGTGGGCAAGCCGAACGAACTGGCCCACGCCGCCGCGCGCCGTGTGGCCGAAACGCTGGATGTGACGTTCAACCCGTTGTTCCTCTATGGCGGCGTCGGCCTTGGCAAAACCCATCTGATGCACGCCATTGCTTGGGATCTGCAGGCGCGCTTCCCGAACGCGCAGGTTCTTTACCTGTCCGCCGAGCAGTTCATGCATCTGTTCGTGCGCGCCCTGCGCGAACACAACACATTCGACTTCAAGGCAACGTTCAGCAACGTGGACATCTTGCTGGTTGATGACGTGCAAATCATCGCCGGCAAACGCTCGACACAGCAGGAATTCTTCCACACGTTCAATTCGCTCGTGGAAATGGGCAAGCAGATCGTTATCTCCGGCGACCGCGCGCCCGTCGATATGGAAGAACTCGACAGCCGGATCGCCTCGCGCCTTCAAAGCGGCCTGGTGGTGGACATTCACCCGACCGATTACGAATTGCGCCTGAGCGTGCTGCAGCACAAGGCCAGCGTTCTGGCCCAGAAATACCCGCATGTCCGCTTCGCCGATGGCGTGTTGGAATTCCTTGCCCGCAAGATCGCCTCCAACATCCGCGAACTCGAAGGCGCGCTGAACCGCCTTTACGCCACCGGTGATCTTGTGGGCCGCGAAGTGTCCGAGGATTTCGCCCGCGACAACCTCGCCGATATCCTCCGCGCCTCCGACCGCAAGGTCACGATGGACGAGATCCTCAAGAAAACCTGCGATTACTACAAGATCCGTCAGGTCGATATCATCAGTCAGAACCGCCAACGCGCCATCGCACGGCCCCGGCAAATGGCGATGTATCTGTGCAAGCGGCTCACCACACGTTCCCTGCCCGAGATCGGCAAGAAATTCGGTGGGCGGGATCACACCACGATCCTATACGGTGTGCGCAAGATCGAAGAACTGATGCAGATCGACAGCCAGATCGCCGAAGATGCGGAACTTCTGCGCCGCATGTTGGAAGCCTAACGCACCCGAGGGGTTGACCACCGGGCAGCCCCCGCCCAAACCTTCGCAAAACAACTTGCCAATGGATGGGGTCCGAGACATTCTCGCGGCCCCGCCATCTGTCGGAGCCAGGGACATGAAGCTTTCCATCGAACGCGCCACCCTTCTGCGCGCTGTCTCTCAGGCGCAATCCGTTGTGGAGCGTCGGAACACCATTCCGATCCTCGCCAATGTGCTGATCGAAGCCGAAGGCGATGC
>CAZPJO010000240.1:0-4629 GCA_964586895.1 uncultured Roseicyclus sp. | reverse complement strand
GCGTGGGATCTGGCCAAGGGGTTCGATGCCGAAACGCGCGAGGCGATGCGCGTTCAGGCCTCGGTCGACGGGCTATCCGCCGAGGTGAACGGCGTGAAGATGCGCGACCTTGCGCGCGAGACGCTCGCCATTGCCGAGGCCGGGCTGAAGGCGCGTGCGATGCCGGGGGCAGGGGGCCTGGTGCCGGACGAGACGCATTTCCTCAACGCTTTGAAGGATTCGGTCGAGACCGGAATGGTGCCGGCCGACGAACTCCTCGCCCACTACAATGGCGATTGGAACGGCGACCTCAGCCGGATTTATTCGGACTTCTCTTACTGAGCCTGCGGCTTTTGAATGCTCGGCAGAACGTGGCGCTTGTAGTAATCGCTTGCGGCCGCCTTCCGCGCGACTTCTGATCGGTCGGCGGCTTCACCGTCCATGGCAGGCGCAAAAGCAGGATGCGCTGGGGCAGGGCGCTTGCGACCTGTCGCGGGATCCGGCCCGAAGCGGTTGTTGCCGTGCGTGCCGGGAAGGCACAGAACGACGAAGAGCCATATCCCGGCAAGTGCGGGCAAGACGGCCCCGAACATCAACAGGTTCGGGTTGCCCGCGCTCATGGCAAGAAAGAAAACGGCAAAGAACCCGCCCATGGCCACCAGACCCGGGACGAACATGAACCATCCGCTGCGATCGGTGTCATGCAACCGGCGCACCGTCACGGCAAGGTTCGGGATCATCACCATCAAGATCTGAAACAAGGCACCGTACAAGGCATAGTCCGAAAACCCGACAAGCAGATCGGCATAGATGGCCCTGGCCAGCGCCTCGTCACCCGCCGCAAGCGCGGCCTGAAATGCTGGATCAAGGTAGAGCATCCTACCCACTACAACCGAAAACGCGATGCCCAACAGAATAAGAAACGCCTGAAACCACCAGTATTCCGCCCGACGGGCGCGACCACTGAAGTTCAACATGTTGGCGTAAACACGCCCTACGGCACGGACCGGTCCCATTCTCTCGCTCGCCTCCAAGCATTTCCCAATCAAAGGTTAAGCGGGATGATCGGAGCCTTTTATGGCCAATCCGAGGCGGCTACATGGAAATCATGGGAAAAACGGCGCCCCTGGGATCAGGGTTTCTGGCCGATCTTGGGCTCGGTGCGCGACGCCAGCCTGCGGATATTTTCCCGATGGCGCAGAAAGATCAGCGCGGCCAACGCCACGCAGAACAACACCGCCTCGCCGTATCCCAACACAATCGCCGCAACCGGACTTGCCGCCGCGGCGACAAGCGCCGCCAGCGAAGATATCCGGAACAGACCCGCCGTCACCGCCCAGATCGCGCAGGCTGCCACGCCGATGGGCCAGGCCAGCGCCAGCAATGTGCCCAGAAATGTCGCCACTCCCTTGCCGCCGTGAAAGCGCAGGAACACCGGATAGCAATGGCCCAGAAACGCCGCGACACCCGCCACTTGTGCGGCATCCTCGCCCAAAAGCATCCGCCCCGCGACGACCGCGATGGCTCCTTTTCCCGCATCCAGGATCAGCGTCAGGAACGCGGCCAGTTTGTTGCCTGTGCGCAGAACATTCGTGGCCCCGATATTGCCCGAGCCCACCTGCCGCAGGTCGCCCAAACCGAACAGCCGGGCCATGACGACGCCGAACGGCACCGAGCCCAACAGATACGCCAGCAGTGCCGCAATCCCCAGAAGCGCCGCAGAGGTCTCAATCACGGGGATCACGGCGCCGACCCGAACACAACCGCGCCGCCAAGCCATGTGCACAACACCCGGCCCTGCATCCGCGCAAGGTCGAACGGTGTGTTCTTGGATTTCGACCGCAGGGTCGCGCGGTCCAAAATGAACGGCGCGTCCGGGTCGAACAGAACCAGATCCGCCGGTGCCCCTTCGGCCAAACGCCCCGCCGCCGATCCGAACCGGCGCGCCGGGTTCAGCGACATCGCCCGGAACAACTCCGGCAACGAAAGCTGACCCGCATGATACAGCCGCAAGGCCGCAGGCAGCAGCGTTTCCAACCCCACCGCACCGCTGGCCGCCGCTTCGAACGGCAAGCGCTTGCTTTCTTCATCCTGTGGCGTGTGCATCGAACAGATGATGTCGAGCGTGCCGTCCCGCACCGCCTCCACCATCGCAAGTCGGTCATCCTCGGATCGCAGCGGCGGCTTGAGTTTGAAGAAGGTGCGATACTCACCCACGTCGAATTCGTTCAGCGTCAGGTGGTGGATCGAAACGCCCGCCGTGACATCCAAACCGGCGCCCTTCGCGCGGATCAACGCGGGCAAGGTCATAGCGGCTGAGATCTGGTCCGCGTGGTAGGCGACCCCCGTCATCTCGGCCAGCGTCAGGTCCCGCTCCAACCCCATCCGCTCCGCCATCGGCGAGACCGCAGGCAACCCCTTGAGCGACGCGAATTTGCCCGAGGTCACGGCCCCCCCCTCGCTCAGGCCCGGCTCCTGCGGGTGCCCCACGATCAGCGCGCCCAATGACCGCGCATAGGTCATGCACCGGCTCAGGATCTTGGTATCGGTTGCCACATGATCGCCGTCCGAAAAGGCCACCGCGCCCGCGTCGCGCAGGAACCCGATCTCGACCATCTCGCGCCCGGCGCGTGCACGGGTCAGGGCCGCCATCGGGGCCACGCGCACGCAGGCTTCGTCCCGCGCTCGGCGGATGACGAATTCCAGAACCTCGGGCGTGTCGATGGGTGTGGTTGTGTCGGGGCGTGTCACCATCGTGGTCACGCCACCTGCCGCCGCCGCGAGGCCAGCGGTGCGAAAGCTTTCCTTGTGCCGTTCGCCCGGCTCGCCCACCTTCACACCGACATCCACGATCCCGGGCGCAAGACAGGCCCCGCCGCAATCCACGCCGCCCGCGCGCGGGCCTTCGCCCACCTCCGCGATCAGCCCATCTTCAATCCGGATCCAGCCGTGCGTCTCGGACCCCGCTTCGGGGTCGATCAGGCGGGCGTTGTGCAATAGCGCATTCGTCATGGCCTCAGTCCTTGGCCCGCTGGCCCGCAAAGTTCAAGCCATCGCCCCTTCTATCCGCGCCTTCGTGGCGGCCGGGTCGGGTTGGTTCTTGATCAGGTGCTTGTCCCCCGCAACCGTCACGATCTGCACCATGGAGGCCACAACATTCACCGCTGCGATGTTCTCCAGCGTTATCGCCCGACCGCCCGGGCCCAGAAGCCGCCGATTGGTCAGGTCCCAGCGCATGTGCAGATCATCTGAGGCCAGGTAAAACGCCCGTACCGCAATCGCCGCCAACCCACCGACGGCCCCGGTCCAGACATGCGGATTGCCCATCGCCCATAAAATCCCCATCCCAACCGCCATCGCAATCGCGGCCAGCCACGCGTTGGTGCGCCAATAGGTGCCCCGGTCGGCGTGGAATTGCGCCACCACATGCTCGCCGTCGTCCAGCGGGGTGTCGGGGGTCAGGGCGGTCTGCGTGCCGGTCGGGTCCATCAATTCCAGCCGATCAGCATGGCCAGAGCCGCAAACGCCGCAATGCCCAAAAGCATGTAAAGCGCGATAGGCGGGACGGTTTCGCGCTCGGGTTCGGTATGCGGCGAGGCAGGCGTAGGGGGCGTGACGTCGGCCTTGGGAAGCGACGCGGTATTGTCGGCCTTCGCCAATGCGATGCGGGTGATGGCCGTGGCCTGCGGGCCGGGCTCGGGCGCGCCTGTCATGGCCTCTTCGGGCACCAACACCACCGCGCCGTCCAGCGCATCAAGGCGGCGGCGGTCTTCGGGCGGGATGCCTATGTCCGGTGTGAAGGCCAACTGGATATAATCCGACAGGGCCATATCCCCCAATTCCTCCAGCGCGAAGACCTCGATCCGGTCCGTATCCAGCGCGTCGAGCCCAAGCCAATCGGCCAGCGGCGGCAGGGCCGGGGCCTCCCCCTTCTGACGGGTGAGGTTGGTGTGCGAGACACTGATCGGTTCGTTGAGAGCGAAGATATGGAGGTGGGTCATGCGGCTAGCAAACTGAGCCCGAGATAAAATTACAATTGTCGCATAGGAGGCGGTTCTTGTTTGCGGGTGTCGGCCTCAGCCCAAAGAGGCGCTCCTCTTTGACGAAGCATTTATTGCAAAACGGCTGGCCAATACGCTCGTCTTGATCGTCCAATTGATACAACAGGCCGTATTCATCCTCAAAACGCGATTTTGAAGAGAGTTGCCCTTTTAGCGCATCGATTTCAGCATGAAGTTGCCTTTCGCGCTCCTTGGCGTCTTGTAGTGCTTCCTTCGCCTCCAAGAGACCGTCCGCAATGTCGACCAGTCTAAGTTTCAATTCTGCGACAGCGACCTTGTCGTCGATCTGACGGAGTTCCTTAGTGATCTTCAGCGTTTCACTTACTGCCGAAATAGCTGTCATCAATTCCATAAGATTTCCCTCACGCCGCCGCCCGCCTTTCCCGCAAATTCTCCGCCAAAACCTCCATCGCCGCCATCCGCACGGCCACACCCATCTCCACCTGCTCCTGAATCACACTCCGGTTGATGTCATCCGCCAACACGCCGTCGATCTCCACGCCCCGGTTCATCGGCCCCGGATGCATCACAATCGCATCCTCCTTCGCCACCGAAAGCTTCGCGGTGTCCAGCCCGTAGCGGTGATAAT
>CAZPJO010000239.1:3020-4638 GCA_964586895.1 uncultured Roseicyclus sp. | reverse complement strand
GCCTGGGACGGACCCAAGCAATTATCTTGCTTGGAGAGATAGACCCAAGTGCTGCGGGAAAATAGGCCAAAATCGACGCGGTTGGGTGTTGGAACGCCGCGTTACGCGCGATCAGGCGGTCACAGCCACTTCTGCCGCGATGGCGGCATAGCACAGGCATGTTCCTGCCAGCACGAAGACATGCCAGATCGTGTTGTGAAACGGCAGGCTGCCCCAGACATTGAACACCACGCCCGCCGAATAGGTCACACCCCCCGCGACCAGCAACCAGAACGCGACCGGTGACAGGGTGCTGACAAGTGGTCCGCCCAAAACGGCCCCCGCCCATCCGAGGCCGAGGTAAAGCAGGATCGCGAGCCATATGAATTTGCGCTTTGACAGCAGGATCACCGACGCCCCCGCAATGGCGGTGGCCCAGATCCCGGCCATGAACGCAAGCGACCCTGACGCCAATGCGATAAACGGTGTGTAAGTTCCTGCAATCTTGAAATAAATCGCGGATTGATCAAGGCGACGCAGCCCCGGGATAAGCTCTTCGCGTTGGACAAGGTTGTAAAGCGCCGAACAGATCCACATCGCCAGCATCGTGATGGTGTAGACCACGGCCGCCGTCGTGATGCCCGGATCCCCGATCCAGACGGCTGTCAGCGTCACAAGAACGGGCCCCGCGATCAGGGCACTTCCGATGCCCATCCCATGCACGACAGCGTCCGAGATATACTCGGCACGGCTGTATTCCCGATTGGGTTTGACATGGGACATGACGGGCAGTGTAGACCAAGTCTGGTTAACAACCATGTAAACAATCGGAAACAATTTGGTGTCGTAACGTGATGGCCGTGAAAACCGGGTACAAGATCACCGAATTGACGACCCTCGCCGAGCGCATAGCGGCGCAGGGCGCGGCGCTTGTCGCCGACCTACCGCGGGAGCCGCTTTGGGCGCTTGCCCTGACCTGCACCTGCGACCGCTGCATTGATCCCGCGACCCTTCCTTTGCTCAAGAAAACCGCCCCGCCTGACATGACGGATGAGATAATCCTACAGTATTTCGGCGGGGTTGCGGCCACGAATGTCGATCAGTCCGAGGCGTCACAATACGAGGCGCGCGTGATCATGACCCATGTGATCGCGCAATTGGGCCGGATGATCATTCTGCCGCATGACGATGCGCGCGAGATGTCCCGTCGGCTGTCGTATATCGATGCGGATTACCTGATTCCAAGCTTGCTTGGGACCGGTTTCATACCGCGCCTGCCCGAGCCCATCCGGGCCGAAATCAGCAGCTACCTTATGGATGTCGCGCAATATGCGATAGCGCGAAAAACCACCCGGCTCGATGATGCGCTTTGCTATCTTGCGGTGTTGGCCGACGCCCTGCCCGCATTGATCGAGACGTTTCGAACCGGCCCACCGCGCCGCCATTTGCGGCTTTGGACCTCGATCGCAGGAAGCTTTGTCACCGGCGACAGTGGCGGTGTGTATCGCGGAACGGATTTCCACCTGTTCTACAGCGGCATGCCGCGGCTCGATCGTGAACGGCTTTTGGGCGCGCTTGAGTCACCGGACGTCGAACGTTTGATTGATCGAAACCAGGAATGACTCGTTCTCTCTCAATT
>CAZPJO010000239.1:0-3010 GCA_964586895.1 uncultured Roseicyclus sp. | reverse complement strand
TGATTGAAAGGTACGCCTTTGCGGCCAATGATTCGCAATGGCTTCGCTATTTGTCGAACCTTTTGGATTGGCGCACGCAGACGATCCTTCAAACGCGCCATTCCGAATACAAGGACGGCCGGTTCTAAACGGTTCGCGCCTGCCCTTGCGGGCCGGAGCTCCGCCCGTCCAGTCGCCGCGCCGTCCACCGGACGGTCCGCCGGTAACTGTGTTACCGGTTCGCGCCCGGAACCCACAAGACGTCGTCTTTGCCGTCGTTGTTGGCGATGCGGCCCGCGACGAAGAACCAATCGGACAGGCGATTGAGGTATTTCACCCCCGCCGGGTTGATCGATTCCACCCCGCCCAGTTCGACCGAAAGGCGTTCTGCCCGTCGGGCCACGGTCCGGCAAATGTGCAAATGTGCGGCAAGGGCCGACCCGCCCGGCAAGATGAACGAACGCAATGGTTCCAACTTGCCGTTCATCTCGTCGATTTCCGCTTCAAGGCGGTCGACCTGCGCGTCGGCGACCCGCAATGGGGGGTACTCGCGGTCGGCGTCCATCTCCATGTTCGGCGTGCACAGGTCCGCGCCGAGGTCGAAAAGGTCGTTCTGGATCATCGCCAGACGTTCGGCCATCGCGCCTTCGGCATGGAGTTTCGCCACACCAAGCGTCGCGTTCAATTCATCCACCGTGCCATAGGCCGTGACGCGCGCGGAATGTTTCGCGACCCGGCTGCCATCGCCAAGTGCTGTTTCGCCGGCATCGCCGGTGCGGGTGTAAATCTTGTTGAGAACGACCATGGATCAGCCCCCCGACTGGCGACGGAAATAAACGAAAGCGAGGATAAGCAGGACCGCCACGAACTGCGCCCCGATCCGCCATTGCATGAACTTGTTGCTTTCCTTGCTGGCCTCGGCCCCGCCCTTGCGGAACGCGTTGATGCCCAGAAGCAGGATCACCAGCACCGCGGCGCAGGCCAGCAATGCAATGATAAGTAGGGGGTCGTTGGTCATGGTCTCTCCGCTCGATGTTTGGCCCTACCTAGCGGCTGGGGCGCAAAAGGCTAGAGCCGCGCCGCGATTGCATCGAGCGCGCGCTGCGGCAGGACACGGCGAAGGCCCTCCGCAATGTGGGTCGCGCCGGTAATATGGTAGCGCGGGCGCGGGCGCGGCGATTCCACCGCATGGATCAGGCGGCGGACAACGGCGTCGGGTTCGCGCTGAAACGGGGCGCGGCCGCTGGTTTCGTACAGATGGTGCAAAAGCTCGCGCCGGTAACGCTCCGGATCGGCGGAGTTCTCCCAGTCGATCCACCGCTCGAATTGCGGGATGGAATTGACGCGGAATTTCGATGTGACCGGCCCTGTGTTCAGGGTCGAAACGAAGATCCCCGTCCCCCGCATTTCAAGCCGCAGCGTATCGGTCAGCCCCTCAAGCGCATGTTTCGACGCATTGTAGGCGCCGCGCCATTTCATAACGTGCCGCCCAAAGCCCGACGAATGCTGCACGATGCGGCCATGCCCCTGCGCGCGCATCGTGGGGATCACGGCGCGGGTCAGGTGATGCAGGCCGAAGACGTTGGTCTCGAACGTTTCGCGCAGCCCGTCGGTTGGCAGATCCTCGACCGCGCCGGGCAGGCCGAACCCCGCGTTGTTGAACACGGCGTCAAGGCGTCCGCCGGTCCGGTCGAGAACCTCGGCCAGCGCGCCGTCGATACTGGCCGTATCGGCGCAATCGAGACGCACGCTTTCAAGCCCCTCGGTCTCCAGCCTGTCTTTGTCATCGGGGTTGCGCACGCTGGCAAACACACGCCACCCGCGCGCCGCCAGCGTATGGGCCGCGGCATAACCGATGCCGCTTGAAGACCCTGTAATTAGAATGGATTTTGTCAATTAACCCGCCCGCGCCTGTTGCTGGATCATGGGTAGATCACCGGGCGCGCGGCGCGCAAGTCAGTTCACGGGCTCCAGGAAACGTGCCGCCATATAGCCTTCAAGCCCGCTGTCGAGCGCGCGCAGATGCGCCCACCCGTCCGGTCCGATTTCGATGAACTCAAGCTCATCGCCACGCACCAACCCGGCCAGGACGGCCGTATTGGTCGACGGTCCAGCCCGGAAATTCACGTTGTTCCCGGTCACTCGCCAAACGATGCGATTGGCCTGAGCCTGCGCACGCGCGACCTCGACCACCCCGCGATCCACCACCGAGACAGAGGCGATCTGCGCGCTCGGCTCATCCGAAAGCAGATCGGCGGGGTCGATGACGGCGGTGATCTCCAATGTCTCACCGGCGGCGGTCTCCATCACGTAGCCGTCGCCGTCCTGGATCAGCGCATCGGACAACCGTGTGCGGTAGGCGCGCGCGTAAACCGGCTGCGCCCTTGGGCGCTGCGCATTGGCCTCGGCCGACGAGATAATCTCGACCAACCAATTCGTGCCGCTCGACTGGGCCACGGTCGCATTCGCGCCGTGCTCCTCACCGGGAACCACGATCAAAACAACATAGATGGCCACGATCAACGTGACGGTCAGGCGGATCATCCCAACGCCCCTTCACTTCAGTTTGCCCCCGCAGAGCCTGTGGATAAGCGCTCAGCCGATTCGAAAATAGCGATTTTTCAGGGGAAAAACCTATTTCAACGCGCTTTGATCCCTTGCCGATGCAAGCACCGGCGGGATATGCACATGATCTAGATGAGCAGTGATAACGACACACAAGATGACCGTCAGGAACAGGAATCTCTGAGCCGTGCGATTGGCTCAAGATATCTGCAATATGCCCTGTCGACGATCATGCACCGCGCCCTTCCGGACGCGCGCGATGGGCTGAAGCCGGTCCATCGACGCATTCTTTATGCGATGCGGGAACTGCGGCTGGCCTCCAACGGGGGTTTCCGGAAATCGGCCAAGATCTCCGGCGATGTGATGGGCAATTATCACCCCCATGGCGATGCCGCGATCTATGATGCGATGGCCCGGCTCGCGCAGGATTTCGTCATTCGCTACCCGCTCGTCGATGGGCAGGGGA
>CAZPJO010000238.1:2236-4678 GCA_964586895.1 uncultured Roseicyclus sp. | reverse complement strand
CTTCGAAATCGCGCGCAATGATGCAGGCGTGTGGCAGGTCGTGCTCGACAGCCCCTACAACCGTCGTATCCACCCCGGCACCGAGATGCGCATCGACGGCCCCGCCGCGGGCCACGCGCGGATGCAGACCGGTGCCGATCCGTCGGGCACGCAGGTGTTCGGGACGATCAACAATTGCGCCGGTGGGATCACGCCCTGGGGCACGTATTTGATGGCCGAGGAGAATTTCCACGGCTATTTCTGGACCGATACTGTGGATGCCGATGGCGACCCGGACGTGTCGGCGATGACGCAAGCCGCCTCGTTCGAGCGCTACGGCGTGCCGGGGCGGTGGTATGCCTGGGGTCAGTATCACGAGCGTTTCAATATCGACGCGGAACCCAACGAGCCGAACCGTTTCGGTTATATCGTGGAGGTCGATCCGCTTGATCCCGAAAGCGTGCCGGTCAAGCATACGGCGCTGGGTCGGTTCCGCCACGAGGGCGCGGAAAGCATCATCGCGCCAAGCGGGCAGGTCGTGGTCTATTCCGGTGACGATAACCGGTTCGACTACGTCTATAAATACGTCTCGGCAGGGATTGTCGGGGACGACCGCGCCGCCAACATGCAGCTTCTGTCGGAGGGCAGGCTTTATGTGGCGCGTTACAACGACGACGGCACATTCGAATGGCTGCCACTGGTGCAGGGAACCGGCCCGCTGACGGCGGAGAACGGGTTCGAGACGCAGGCCGACGTGTTGATCGACACGCGGATGGCGGCCGATCTGTTGGGGGCGACCCCGATGGACCGCCCTGAGGATATCGAGCCACGCGCCGATGGCTCGGTTTTTGTCATGCTGACCAACAACTCCCGCCGGGAAGAGGCGAATGCGACCAACCCCCGGCCCGACAATGCCTTTGGCCACATCCTGCAGATGAACGAGGCGGGCGGCGACCACGCGGCGCTTTCGGGGACCTGGGACATCCTGGTTCGGTGCGGCGATCCGACGATCGAAGAGGTCGGCGCGGTCTGGAACCCGGAAACCTCGGAAAACGGTTGGTTCGCCTCGCCCGACAATTGCGCGGTCGATCGGGCCGGTCGGTTGTGGATCTCGACCGATCAGGGTGGCAATTGGGGCCGGACAGGCAAGTCCGATGGTCTCTACAGCCTTGAGACGGAGGGGGATTTGCGCGGTCACGCGAAGCTGTTCTTCCGCTGCCCGGTGGGCGGTGAATTGTGCGGGCCCTACTTTGCCGACAACGATCAGACGCTGTTCCTTGCGGTGCAGCATCCGGGAACCGATGGCACGTCGGATTTCGCGGGCTTCGAGCGTGCGTCTACCTTCGAGGACCCGGCGACGCGTTGGCCGGACTTTGCCGAAAACATGCCACCGCGCCCGTCGGTTGTGGTGGTCACGAAGCAGGGGGGCGGACAGATCGCCGTCTGACGCCCCTTGCGCGTGTGGTTCGGGCGCATTGCCCCGCTGTCCCCTCGCCCGAACCCCGAAATACTGGCCCCGCACCCAAGGTTGGTGCGGGGCCTTTTTTGCATGATGGCGTGTTGTGGATGATGGGTCCGCACTCTGGACGGGATGTCGTGGGCAAGGCCAGGGTTTGCCGCAGGGCCCAATGACCATCTCGCGTTTGACAGGTGAAGGCGTGTCATGTGTAGCTTGGTGTGTGCGCGGGCCTGACGGGCCGGCGCAGATCGAGGGGCGCGGGATGCTGGAAATTCAATCTGATCATAGGATTGCGCGGTGGAACGGCGCCGTTATGCCCCTTGGCGCGCGGGCGTTCGATGTGCTTGCCTACCTGCACAAACACGCCGAGCGCGTCGTGTCGAAGGCGGAGCTTCTGGAAGAGGTCTGGCAGGGCCTGATCGTGGAAGAAGGCAACCTGTCGGTGCAGATCACCGGCCTTCGCAAGGTGCTTGGGCGCGAGGCAATCAAGACGGTGCCGGGCGTGGGATATCGGTTGACCATCGGCGCCGAGCCGGTAGCGGTGCAGGGACCGGTGGTGCCCGATATCCCGTCGCTTGCGGTGCTTCCCTTTGCAAACCTGACCGGCAGCGTGGACCGGGATTACCTTGTCGATGGCATTGTAACCGAGATCATAGGGGCGCTTGGGCGCGTGGGGTCGTTTTTTGTAACGTCGTCCACCTCGACCTTCACCTACAAGGGCCGCGCCGTGGATCTGGCCGAGGTGGGGCGCGCCTTGGGGGTGCGGTATGTCCTTGAAGGGTCGATCCAGGTCGCGGGCGAGCGCATCCGCATCTTCACGCAGCTGGTGGAGGCCGAGACGGGTCGCATGATCTGGCAGGAGCGGTTCGACGGCGAGATGGGGGATATTTTCGACTTGCAGGATCGGGTGGCCGAAAGCGTCGCGGGCGCGGGCCAAACCGACCGAGAGCTTGAGCGCCTATGGCCTGTGCCTGAAGGCCACGCCGATGGTGTCGCGGCTCGAT
>CAZPJO010000238.1:414-2136 GCA_964586895.1 uncultured Roseicyclus sp. | reverse complement strand
CGGATCAACCCGAATTCGGCCACGACGGCCATGTTGAAAGGGTGGGTGCACATCTACCGCAATGAGACGGACGACGCGATTGCCTGCCTCACAAGGGCCAAACGGCTAAGCCCGCTGCATCCGAACATTGGCGTCATGACGTGTGGGTTCGGCCACGTGGCGTTGGAGCGGAGGCAGTTTGAAGAGGCTGCCGCGCATTATGAGCAGTCCCTGACAGAATACCCGAAATTCATGACGGCGACCCAAGGGTTGATGACGGCCTATCACGCGCTGGGACGGATTGAGGAGGCGGCGGAACTGGCCCGCGCCTACCGCGAGCGGGCGCCAAGTTTTTCGATCGAGAGCTTTCGGACCCACCTCAAGGTATCCTCGATCAATTATTTAGAACTGACGGTCCAAGCGATGCGGGACCACGGCTTTCCCGAAACCAGCGCCCCCGAGAAGCCTTAACGCAGCAGATTGTCGATGCGAGTGCGCGCGGCGGCGCGACGCTGTTCGGCGGCACGGTGGTCGGCGGGCGTTTTCGGCGCGGAACGCAGCGATGCAATCAGCCGGGAAAGCCCCGCTGTGGCGGCCTTGAGAGTGGTGAGCGGGGCGGTGTTGGTGGTCAGGATAGCCATGGTGTAGATCCTTTCAGGCGTGCTTTGGCGTTGACCTGACCATGCCCTTTGCACGCCTTAACCGTCCTTAAACCAGCGCTTAAATGATCCTAAGGGATCTTAAGGCGCAGGATATGTGGGGTCGGTCACGTGGCGTTCACCATGTCGCACCAAAAAGTATTGGCCTTTGCGAAGGCAAGCATTATCTCAATTTCAGAAATTACTGAAATACATGATCTGAGCGAACAGGAACATGGCACTCACACCTCTCCAGCAGGAGTTTGTCCTGCACTTTGGCGAAATGGGATCGCGGTGGGGAATAAACCGCACCGTGGGGCAGATCTATGCCCTGTTGTTCCTGTCGTCCGAGCCGTTGAACGCCGAGCAGATCACCGAAGGGTTGGGTGTGAGCCGGTCGAACACGTCCATGGGGCTCAAGGAGCTGCAATCGTGGAACCTGGTGCGGATGAAGCATTTCCCTGGCGACCGAAGGGACTATTTCACCACCCCAGAAGACATGTGGGAGATCACGCGGATCCTGATCGCGGAGCGCAAGAAGCGCGAGATTGACCCCACGTTAACGAAACTGCGCGAGTTGGAGATGCAGGGGCCCGCCGGTGATAATTACGCCGAAGCCCGGATCGCCGAGTTGCGCGAGATGATCGAATTGATGACCGGTTTCTACGACGAGATGGAGAAGCTGGAGACCGAACGCCTGGTCAAGCTGATGACGCTGGGAAGCAAGATCGCCGGTTTGATCGACAAAACAAGCGGAGCCCTCAGCCTGGGCCGCCGCAAGGAGATGAAATGATGGAAGGCCTCGACACCCTTATCCTGAGCCGCATTCAATTTGCGGCCAATATCTCGTTCCACATCCTGTTCCCGACGATCACGATCGCCTTGGGCTGGGTTTTGTTCTTTTTCCGGGTCCGCTTTGCGCAGACGTCGGACGAGAAATGGATGAATGCCTATCGTTTCTGGGTGAAGATTTTTGCCCTGTCGTTTGCGATGGGCGTGGTGAGCGGCATCACGATGTCGTTCCAGTTCGGCACCAATTGGCCGGGGTTCATGGAAACCGTGGGCAATATCGCGGGGCCGCTGTTGGCCTATGAGGTGATGACGG
>CAZPJO010000238.1:0-404 GCA_964586895.1 uncultured Roseicyclus sp. | reverse complement strand
GTGTTCATCGGGATCATGCTGTTCGGCTTTTCCCGCGTTCCGGGATGGTTGCACATGCTGGCGACGTTCCTTGTGGCGTTCGGCACGACGATGTCGGCGTTCTGGATCATCGTGCTGAATTCGTGGATGCACACGCCGCAGGGTTTCGAGATGATCGACGGCGTGGCCTTTGCCACCAGCTGGTGGGACATCATTTTCAACCCGTCGATGCCGTATCGCTTCATTCACATGATGCTGGCGAGCTTCCTGACGGTGGCCTTCCTTATCGCGGGCGTCAGCGCGCTGCGCCGCCTGATGGGGGACCGCACCCGTGAGGGCAAGACGATGCTGAAGGTCGGGCTTGTGATGGGCGCGCTCCTGATCCCTGCGCAGATCTTCATGGGCGACATGCATGGCCTCAACAC
>CAZPJO010000237.1:0-4705 GCA_964586895.1 uncultured Roseicyclus sp. | reverse complement strand
CACCGAGCGTTCCGGCGCATCGGGGGCCACAAAGACCGTGTCGGGCAGATGTTCGGCCAGCGGATCGGCCAGACCCAGAAGGTCCCCCCCATCGGCACCATAGCCATGCAGGAAGATCACCAGGCTTTTCGTGTCGCCCGAATGCGAGCCCTTTGTCTTGTAGTCCAGCGTTCGCATCTCAGAGCGTCCCTTCGCGTTTGGTCTGCGCCCGGTAGTAGGCCCAGAGCGCGCGCGCGGCAATGGCCCGGACGGGCTGCCAGGCCTCGGCCATGGCGCGCATGTCGCGCTCGGCGGGGCGTTCGGGCAGGCCGAACAGAAGCTTCGCACCTTCTTGCAGCGCCAGATCGCCCGCCGCGAAGACGTCCGCGTGACCAAGGGCGAATTTGGCGTAGATCTCGGCGGTCCAGCGCCCGATGCCGGGCACCTCGGTCAGGGTGGCGACCACGTGCTCGGTGTCGGCCGTGCGCAGGGCGGCATAGTCGATCCGGGCGTTGGCGAGCGCATGGGCGTAGCGCACCTTGGGCCGGGACAAACCGCAGTCGCGCAGCGCCTCGTCGGAGGCCGCCTGCACGGCCCCCTCCTCGCACAGATCGGCCGCTTGCAGGCGGGCCCAGATCGCGGCGGCAGATGCGGTGGAGACCTGCTGCCCGACGATGGCCTGCAACAGTGCGGCAAAGCCATCCGCGCGGCGGCGGAGCGGCAAGGGCCCGGGAATGCGGGCAAATTCCGGCTCAAGGCGCAGCAACACGTCCCGCCCTGCAGCGACATCAGCCTCGGTTTCGATGCGGTCGGGACAGGGGATGTTGGTATGTGGTGATGGTTCCAAGACAGGGGTCCCCTCACGGCCATCGCCGACTTGTGACACGCCGCCTATGGACCGCGCTGACCAAACCCTATACCGCTTCGCCCATGGCCGACACCACAGATACCGCCCCGTTTCACGACGACACCCGCGCCAAGCGCAACGTGATTGTGCTTGTGCTCGCGCAGGCGTTTCTGGGCGCACAGATGCCGATGATTTTCGTCGTCGGCGGGCTTGCGGGCCTGATGATCGCGCCGTCGCCCGCGCTGGCCACGATTCCGATCTCGCTGATCGTGTTCGGGTCCATGACCACCGCGCCCTGGCTTTCGGCCTTGATGCAGCGGTACGGGCGCACGACCGGCTTCTACATCGGCGCTTTGGGTGGCGGATTGGGCGCGGCGATCTCGGCCTACGGGCTTTGGATCGACAATTTCGCGGTGTTCCTGCTGGGGTCCTACTTCACCGGCATCTACATGAGTGCGCAGGGCTTTTATCGCTTTGCCGCGACGGATACGGCGTCGGACGGATACAAGCCCAAGGCGATTTCCTATGTCATGGCGGGGGGGCTTCTGTCGGCGCTTGTCGGGCCGCAATTGGTCAAGGCGACGTCCGAGGCCACGGTAATCCCGTTCCTGGGCACCTATGCGGCAGTGATCGTGCTTAACGCGGTGGGCGCGATCCTGTTTTCGTTCCTCGACCTGCCCAAGGCAGAGCCACGGGCCGCGGATGCGCCATGCGGGCGAAGCCGGGCGGAACTGCTGCGCGACCCCAAGATCGTGGTTGCGATGATCTGCGGCGCGGTGACCTATTCGTTGATGAACCTTATGATGACCTCGACACCTTTGGCGGTTGTCGGTTGCGGGTTCACGACCGGCAATGCCGCCGATGTGGTCTCGGCTCATGTGATCGCGATGTTCGCGCCGTCGTTTTTTACCGGCCACCTGATCGCGCGGTTCGGGGCCACCAAGATCGTGGCGATCGGCCTTGTATTGCTGGCCGCAGCCGGGATCGTGGCGATGACGGGGGTGGAGCTGTTTCAATTCTTCGCCGCGCTGATCCTTCTGGGCTTGGGCTGGAATTTCGGGTTCATCGGCGCGACCGCCATGTTGACCCAATCGCATAGCCCCGAAGAACGCGGAACCGTGCAGGGGATGAACGATTTCGTCGTGTTCGGCTGCGTGACCATCGCCTCGCTCAGCTCGGGCGTGTTGATGTATTCGGGCGGCGCAGATGTCGTTGCGGGCTGGACCAGCGTGCAACTGGCGATGGCGCCGTTCCTTGCGTTGGCCGGCGCGGCGTTGATCTATCTCGCGATGAAACCGGTCCCGCGCGCGGTCTGACCCCGCTTCAGCTCTGAGACAAAGCCTAGAGGCGCCCCATCACGCTGGCGCGGATCAGGGCCCACCCGTCCGACACGGGGCCCGGTTCCAGCCGTCCTTCGGCCACGGCGCGCGGATCGCGGGCCGCTTTGGCCAGGATCGCCCGCGCGCCTGCCGCATCGAACAAGGCGGATCGCGCAAGGCCCGGCGCGCGCGGCATGCGGCGCGGCATTGCGCCAAGGGCAGCACTGGCCAAGGCGGCGATCGCCTCGGGCCGTCCGTCCACCAACGGCAGACGCCCGCGCGCTTCAAGTTCCGGCACCGCCACCAGATAGCGGGCCAATGCGGCGGCCCGGCCAATGGCGCGCACGGGCGCGTCCACAATTCCGCCAAGTGCGGCGAAGCCCACCTCGATCAGGCCCGCGCCGGTCCGGTCGAGATAGTCGTCGAAATGCTCCGGATCCTCGAACGCATCCTTGTAGATGTCCCACCGCCGCGCGGCGACGAGTTGGTCGAGCCGTTCGGCGGCACCGGCGTCCAGAAACCCGAGCGCATCGACGACCTCATGCCGCCTGCCCTTGCCCAAGGCCACCTCTTCCAGCGCGTCACGCCACCATTGCAGGCGCATTTCGGCGATCATCGGCTCGTCGGTCAGCCACGGCGCGCGGCTGACCTCGATGTTGAAGGCGTAAAGCGGCAAAAGGATCTCGCGCGCGGCCAGCGGCGCGGCCATGGCGGCGCGGAACCGGCGCGGATCGCCCCGCGCGACCAGATCGGCGCAGGCCTGAACGCTCATGACTTGGGCTTGACCACCGACAGAAGATAGCCGGTTTCATGCCTGTGAGTGCGCCAGGCCTCGATCTCGGCGCTGGCGTCGTCCAAGGCGGCGATCATCTTCTCTTCCGCGCCACGGCGCAGTCTGGCGATGCGGTCTTCCATCGGGCGGTAATAGCTTTCCCATGCGATGTCCGAGATGCGGCGCGTGGCAAGCTGCTCATACCCGGCTTTGTCGATCTGCGCGGCGATCCCGTCCGCATCGGTCAGGCGCTTGTAGCCGTCCCACATCGCAATCGCGCCTTTCGACGGCGTGTCGGTGAACAGGCACGGCTCGGAAAAGGCAATCGTCCCGTCCTCGGCCAGCGCCTTGCGCCAGCCCTTCAAAGCCTTTGCAATGCCCACGAAATAGACCGCGCCCGCACACCAGATGAAATCGAACGGGCCTTTGGGCGACAGGTAATCCCCGGTCATAAGCGTGACGCGATCATCCTTGCCCCAGCGCATCTCAGCCGCCTCGATGAAGCCCGCGTGCAGGTCGATGGCGGTCACGTGCCCGCGCGAGGCGACCCGCAAAAGCGCACCGATATCGCCGCCCGGACCGCAAGCCGCATCAAGGATCTGCGCGCGCGAGGTGACACCGGCCACCTGCGCCGCCCAGGCGACATCCGCCGTCTCGCCGGGGCCTTCGCGGGGCAGATCGGCGTGGATGGTGAAAAAGCTCTCGGAGTCGAATTCGCTCATGGCAACGTCCTACAAATGTCATGCATGACCCGAAGGTTCGGGCTTGTCCATGCGCGTGCGGCCTCGCCCGAGGGATCGCCGGTGGCCGCAATCAACGCGTCGTTCAGCGTCAGGACCGCATCGCTCAGGCAGGGCGCATCATAGCGCAACGTGCCCTGCCCCGGATCAGACAGCGCAAGGACCACAGGACCGGGCGCGTCCGGATCGCAGGCCTCTGCCCCAGGCACCTCGGGCAGCGCGGGCAGGCCGTCGCGCAACGCGGCCTGCATCGCCGGAAACGCATCGGGTGGCAGGGTGACAAGGCGGTTTTGCACCCTCTCCTGCGCGCCCGGCGGCGGCACCACGAGCACAAGGGCCGTGTCATCGGCCCCGAAAATCGCCACTTCCGTCGTGCCATCCGGCGCGCTGAGCGAGACGCAGATCACGGCATCCACGTCGCCCTGCTGCGCCGCCGCCATAAGCGGGAACGCCGCAATAATCGCCAGTGCAAGCGCGCGGATCACGCCACGGCCCCTTCATGGATCAACTTCCACGTCACCGCATCCAGCAACGCTTCGAAGCTCGCATCCACGATATTGGCCGACACGCCCACGGTGGACCAACGCCGCCCGGTGCTGTCTTCGCTGTCGATGATCACACGGGTCACGGCCTCGGTCCCGCCTTGTGTGATGCGGACCTTGAAATCAACGAGGCGGATGTCGTCGATAAATTTCTGATACGGCCCGAGGTCCTTGGCCAGCGCCTTGGAAAGCGCGTTGACAGGGCCGCGGTCGGAGCCAGTTTCATCGAGGCTTTCGCTGACCGAAAGCTTCTTTTCATCTCCGATTTTGACGACGACGACTGCCTCGGACAGGCTGACCATCTGGTTGCGCTTGTTTTTGCGGCGCTCGACGGTGACCTTGTAACGCTTGACCTCAAAGAAACTCGGCAAAAGGCCAAGCGCGCGGCGGGCGAGCAACTCAAAAGACGCCTGCGCGGTGTCGAAGCTATAGCCCTGATCCTCGCGCGCCTTGATCTCGTCGAGGATCTGCGCCAGCGCGGGGTTGCCCTTGGCCACGTCGAGGCC
>CAZPJO010000236.1:1247-4713 GCA_964586895.1 uncultured Roseicyclus sp. | reverse complement strand
CGATGATCGAGCCTACCGCATCAAATGCCGCCACCGCCGCCAGCGCCGCCGCCGTCACCAGGCCAAGGCTGATGACATTCACCGGCAGGCCCATCGCGCGGGCAAATCCTTCATCGAAACTGGCCAGTTTCAACGGCCGCCAGAACACCCATGTCAGCACCGCGATGACCACACAAACCAACGCCATGCGCGGCAATTCCGGCGGCAGATGCGCAAGCGCCACCGGGTCCACAAGCGAGCCCCAGCCCTCTGCCCGGAGCCAGATCAACTGCTCCAGATTGCCCATCAACGCGTGCTCCACATCCAGATGCACGCTTGACGTGTCCGATTGCTCAAGCAGCAACACGCCCCCCGCAAACAGCGACGTGAACACCACACCCATCGCGGCCCCCGGCTCGATCTTGCCCAACCGGCGCACCGCCTCGATCAGAAGAACCGCCACCAAAGCGGCCCCGCCCGCCCCGATCATCATCGGACCCGTCGCCACCGCCCCGGTGACCAGAAACGCCACCACGATGCCCGGCAAGACCACATGGCTGATCGCGTCCCCGATCAGTGCCTGCCGCCGCAGGATGAGGAAATTGCCCGGCAATGCGCAGGCAATCGACGCGAAAATCCCGATCAGGATCGGCGTAAGCGAAAACTGAACGAATTCATTGCCCATCAAGACAGCCCCCGCCCATCACGCAGCCCCCCCGCCCACCACATGGGCGTCGATCCACGCGATCTCGTCGCCAGTGAACACGTCTTCAATAGGCGTCAGACCGTCATAGCGCCCCGTCAGGGCCGTGTCCTTGTGCAGCCGCCGCGCAACGGACCAGCGCCGCTCATCGCGCGCCACTCGCTGGCAGGCCGCCTGCCCCGCCTCGGTTGCCACCCCATCGGGGCGCAAAAGCCCCTCTCCGGACAGGATCCGGATCGTCAGGCGGTCGTGGATCGGCTCGTTGCGCGCCAGCGCCAGCAAGCCCTGCCGCCGGTGCACCCGGGCCTGAAACGCCCGCCGCGCGATCAACGCCGCCGCGACCCCGCGCGCGGGCGAGAACAAAAGCGACACCACGAAGACCGCCGTCGCGACCAGCACGATGATCGGCCCGGTCGGCAACGCAGGCGCCGAAGCCGACAGCGCCGCACCGATCCAGCCCGACACCGCGCCGATACCGCCGGCGATCCACACGACGCTTTCCGCCCTTTCCGACCAGAACCGCGCCGTCACAGGCGGAATGATCAGCAACGCCACAATCAGGATCAGGCCCACAAGCTTCAGCCCGATCACCGTCACCGCCAGAACGACGCCCATCATCGCAAGATCGATCCGGCGCACATCCACACCGCGCGCCGCCGCAAAGGCGGGATCGAACGCCACCATCGTCATCGGTCGTCGCAACAGCCAGATCGCAAGGACCACGGCCACCCCGCCCCCGGCAATCAACATCGCGTCCTGCCACAACATGCCCGCGGTCGAACCAAGCAGGAAATCTTCCAACCCCGCCTGCCGTCCGCTGGCCATGCCCTGGATCACGGTCAAAAGCACGATCCCGAGGCCAAAGAACACCGACAGGATCGCGCCGATTGCCGCATCCTCAGACAACCGGGTGCGCCGCACCATCCATTCCACCGCCAACAGCCCCAGAAACGCCGATATCGCAGAGCCGGCCAACAACCCGACAAGCGAGCGCCCGTCGCCGCCAAGTGCGACCATCACGATGAAGGCAAGCCCTACCCCCGGCAGCGTCGCATGGGCGACCGCGTCCGAGACCAGCGCCCGTTTGCGCAGGAACAGGAAACTGCCCCCCGCCCCTGCGGCAAAACCCAAAAGCGCCGCCCCCAGCGTCACAAGGGCCGCGTTATAGCCCGATTGCACGAACAGCGCGTCGAAAAAGCCGTCCATCACGCGCCTTGCAGGGCAAGCGCATCGATCTGCATCGCCCCCAGCCGACCGCCATAGGCCTCGGCCAATGTTTCGGCGGTGAAGGTGGTGGCGACCGGGCCTTCGGCGATGCGGCGCAGGTTCACCAACATGACATGGTCGAAGTAATCGCTGACGGTGCTCAGGTCATGGTGTACCGCAATCACGCTGCGCCCTTCGGCCTTAAGCGCCTTGAGCACCCCAATGATCGCGGCCTCGGTCGCGGCATCGACACCCGCAAACGGCTCATCCAGCAGGAAAAGATCCGCCTCCTGCGCAAGTGCCCGCGCCAGGAACACACGCTGTTGCTGGCCACCGGACAATTGTCCGATCTGGCGATCCGCGAAATCCGCCATGCCGACCCGGTCAAGGCAGGCCTGCGCCTGCGCCCGGTGCGCGCCGGTGATCCGCCGCCACAGGCCCACGCGCCCATATAGCCCCATCAGGACCACGTCGCGTGCGGTGGTCGGGAAATCCCAATCCACACTGGCGCGCTGCGGCACATAAGCGATCCGGTCGCGCATACGGTCAACCGCGCGCCCGAAGACGGCCACATCCCCCGACACTTTCGGGATCAAACCAAGGGCCGCCTTGAGGAAGGTGGATTTTCCGGCCCCGTTCGGCCCCACGATGGCCGACATGGCCCCCGCGGGAAAGGTCGCATCAAGCGAGAACAGGGCCGGTTTCTGCCCATAGCTGACCGTCAGCCCCCGCACCGCCAGCGGGCTGGCAGGGTCAAGCGGCTCTGAAGATCGAAGGACGGTCAGCTGTGTCATATCAATTCAACGCCAACGCGCCCTGCATGCCCGCCTCGGGCACTTCGCCGCCAAGCGCGCGGGCGATGGTGGTGACGTTGTGGTCAATCATGCCGATCCACGTGCCCTCATAGGTGCCATCCGGCCCCATCGCGTCCGAGAACAACTCACCCCCGATGATCACCTCATGGCCCTGCGCCGCCGCCCCTTCGATCAACGCCCGAATGTTGCGATCCGAGACCGAGCTTTCGACAAACACCGCGCCGATATCGCGTGTGACAAGCATATCGACCAATTCGCCGATGCGCTGAAGACCCGCCTCGGATTCCGTCGAAATCCCCTGAATACCGACCACGTCGAACCCGTAGGCCGCACCGAAATAATTGAACGCATCATGGGCCGTGACCAACACGCGCGCCTCTTCAGGCACAGACATCAGGACCTGTTCGGAATAGCTGGCCAGCGCCGTGATCTGATCGCCATAGGCCGCGGCATTGGCGGCGAATTCCTCGGCCGCCTCGGGGTGTACCTCGGACAGGGTCGCGCTCACCTGCTGCACGACACCGTCCCACAGGGCCGGGTCCATCCAGACATGGGGATCGAATTGATCCGCGTAATCCTCCGATCCGATCAGGGTGGCGGGATCAAGCGCCTCGGCGACGGCCACGACAGTGTTCGTCTCGGCCAACTCCTGCAGGAATTCTTCCATCTGCGCCTCAAGGTAAAGACCGTGCCACAACACCACATCGGCGCGCGCGGTCGCCACGATATCGGACCGGGTCTGACGATAGGCATGGGGGTCAAC
>CAZPJO010000236.1:0-1237 GCA_964586895.1 uncultured Roseicyclus sp. | reverse complement strand
CAACACCGGGACCCATCAGGGCCTGAACCTCGACCCTGTCGCCGCCCACCACGCGGGCGGCATCGGCAATCATGCCGGTGGTCGCAACGACGGAAATCGGCTCCTGCGCCAAGGCGGCGGCGGGCAAAAGGGCGGTTGAAAGGGTCAAGGCAGCGATAGTGCGTGTCATGGGGCAATGCTCCGAAGTGTAACGCCGTCACAGGTGAATATGCGAGGCATTCGCAAGAAGTCAAGAAGTTGCGAATGAGTTTCAACTGCGATCCCATCGGGCCCATGGTGTCACGTCATGTAATGCAGATCCCCGAAGCCTGCGCGCATCTGCGCGACCTCGTCGGCCAAGTGCTCCGGCGCGTCGCTGCGCAGGGCACGCGCGATCAGGGATGCCAACCGCGCAACATCATCCGCGCCCTGCCCCACGCCCCAGCGAACAAGCTCGGGCGTGCCGAACCGGATCGCGTTCATGTCGCCGGGGATGTCGGGCGCGGGCACGCCGATGCCGCAGGCGATCAGGCCCGCTTTGTAGAGGTGTCTGGAGGCCGCCTGCCCGCCGCCGAACTCGTGGGCCAGCACTGCGAATTGATGGCTTTGGGTGGGGCCGTGGGCCATCTCGAAGACGGGCACGCCTTCGGATTTCAGCGCTTCGGCGAGGGTTTGGGCGACCTCGATCATCTTGGCGGCGTAGGCTTGGCCGTGGTCGCGCCAGTCGAGCAGGGTTCTTGCCAGCGCTGCGGATTTGGAGGCGTCGAAATTGGCGGTCATGCCAGGAAAGGCGATGGCGTCGAGGCGTTTGGCGATGTCTTCGTCGTTGGTGACGATCAACCCACCGGCGGGGCCGCCGAGGCTCTTGTAGGTGCTCATCGTCATCAGGTGGGCGCCTTGGGCGAGCGGGTCGGGCCAGGCTTTTCCGGCAAAGAGGCCGCATTGATGGGCGGCGTCCATGAGGACCTTGGCGCCGACCTCATCTGCGATCTCGCGGACCTCGGCCACCGGATGAGGGGTCAGGTTGAGGGAGCCGCCAAGCGTGATCAGGGCGGGCTGTGCACGCGTGCACATTTCCCTAAGCCCTTGAATATCCACAGTATAGCTATCGGCGTTAACCGAATATTCACGAATTTTCAGCCCGAACAAGCCCGCACATCCCGCCGCGTGGTGGGTGACATGGCCGCCGATGGAGCCGGGTGGCACAAGGATGGTGTCGCCGGGTTTGCAGGTCGCCATGAAGGCGTAGAGATTGGCC
>CAZPJO010000235.1:0-4716 GCA_964586895.1 uncultured Roseicyclus sp. | reverse complement strand
CGGTCGGCCTATTTGATGACGGAGCCGCAAGTGGCCTCATCCGACGCCACGCAAATTTCGTTAAAATGCGAACGACAGGGTGAAGATTACGTCCTAAACGGTGAGAAGTATTGGGCAACTGGGGCAGGCGATCCGCGGTGCGGCCTGTATATCGTGATGGTCTGCACCGATCCGCAGGGGCCAAAACATGCGCGCCACACGATGCTTTTGGTGCCGTCCGACAGCGACGGGATCGAAAAGTTGCGCCCGATGGAGGTGTGCGGCCATGACGAAGCGCCGCACGGGCATATGCATATCCGGTTTACGGACGTGCGGGTGCCGGCGGATGCGGTGGTGCTTGGCGAGGGGCGCGGCTTTGAGGTGGCGCAGGGGCGCTTGGGGCCGGGGCGCATTCACCATTGCATGCGCGCGATTGGGCGGGCCGAGTATGCGCTTGAATTGATGGTGAAAAGAGGGCTTTCGCGGGAAGCGTTCGGCAAGCGCCTGGTCGATCTGGGCGCGAATTACGACATCATCGCCAACGCCCGGATGGAGATCGAGATGAGCCGACTTCTCTGCCTCAAGGCGGCGTGGATGATGGATCATGAGGGCGTGCGCGCGGCGCAGCCGTGGATCTCCAAGGTGAAGGTGGTGGCGCCGTTGATGGCGCTGAAGGTGGTGGATGAGGCGATGCAGATGTTCGGGGCGACGGGATTAAGCCAGGACACGCCGTTGGCGCGGCTTTATTGCGATTTGCGCACGCTGAGGTTGGCGGATGGTCCCGACGCGGTGCACCGCAGGCAGGTCGCGCGCGCCGAATTGCGCAAATATTCGAATGCGGCGCCATGAGCCTTGATCTGGCGCGGTTGAGCCCTTGGCTGGAACTGAATGTCGGGCTGCAAGGCCCTCATAAGGCGACGAAATTCTCGGGCGGGCAATCGAACCCGACCTATTTGATCGACGGGGCGGGCGGGGCCGTGGTTCTGCGCCGCAAGCCACCGGGGAAACTGCTGAAATCGGCCCACGCGGTGGACCGCGAATTCCGGGTACAGCGCGCCTTGGCGGGGTCCGACGTGCCC
The DNA here is from genome assembly GCA_964586895.1 of uncultured Roseicyclus sp. GTDB lineage: Bacteria > Pseudomonadota > Alphaproteobacteria > Rhodobacterales > Rhodobacteraceae > Gymnodinialimonas. The sequence goes on along the minus strand of CAZPJO010000235.1, from coordinate 3,658 downwards.
GTGGCCAAAGTGCATGCGCTTTGTGAGGATGACAGCGTGGTCGGCGCGACGTTTTACGTGATGGAACAGGTGGACGGACGGGTCTTTGACGATCCGCGCCTGGATGCTGTGGATAAGTCGGAAAGATCTCGCCTGATCAATGAAATGGGCCGCGTTCTTACGGCGATACACTCGGTTGACCTGAAGGCCACTGGCCTGGAGGATTATGGGCCATCGGGGAACTATTTCCGACGACAGATCGACCGCTGGTCGGGTCAATATCGGGCGAGTGAAACGCAACCGATCGAGGCGATGGATCGGTTGATGATGGGGCTTGATCGGGCCTGCCCGGAGGATGATGGACGTGTGACGTTGGTCCATGGGGACTACCGGATCGACAATCTGATGTTCGACGCCCACGCACCGCGGGTGCGCGCGGTTCTGGATTGGGAATTGTCGACGCTTGGCCACCCGTTCGCCGATCTTGCGGGCGTCATCATGCAATGGCAGATGCCCCCGGGTGAGCAGGGGCGCGGTTTGCGCGGCGTGGATCGGAGCGCGCAAGGGCTTGTTTCAGATGAAGAATTCGTCGCGGCATATTGCGCGCGGATGGGCATTGGGCGGATCGACAATTTCGGGTTTTACGTGGCCTTCTGCTTTTTCCGCATGGGGGCGATCTTGCAAGGCGTGGCGAAGCGGGCGTTGGATGGCAACGCCTCTGACCCCGAGCGCGGCTTGAAATTGGGGGCGTTTGTACCGCTTTATGCACAGGCTGGATTGGAGGCCCTTGGATGAGCGTGGACCCGGATCTGAGGGAAGAGCCTTACGCGTTGGAGGCGCATCTGGGCTATGTGCTGACGGCTTGGGCCGAGGGGGAAGCGGTAGTCGAGCAGCCGCTTTTGCCGCATCTGGCAAACCGGCAAGGCCTGCCGCACGGCGGGGTGCATGCGACGCTTCTGGATACGGCGATGGGCTACGCGGGGTGTTTCACCGGCGACCCGGAGATCCGGCAGATGGCGCTGACGCTTTCGTTGAACGTGAACTACCTGTCGCGGCCCAAGGGGACCCGATTGATCGCCTCGGCGCGCAAAACTGGTGGGGGGAAATCGACCTTCTTCGCAGAGGGTGAGGTTCGTGACGAATTGGGTGAACTCATCGCCACGGCCACGGGTGTTTTCCGCTATCGGAAGGGGTAGTTATCCACAGGTCACCTTGATTTTGATTTCGAATTTGCAATCTTAATTTCGCTGGTTCTCGAAAAAATGGCTGCATACTGATGCTTTTCGAACCATTATCCAGTGGTCAGGCGCGCTTCGGCCAGCAGGCCCGGAATTTCCTTCTTGAACCGGAAAAATCCATGCGTTGCGTGGGGCCAGGCGGCGCTATCCCAGGCGCGGCGCACCTCAACCACTGCAATGTCATCTTTGTCGAGGCGCTTGCGTAGAGACCGCAGGCTAGATCCGGCTGGTCCGACCGGTGCGAATGGGGTGACGACCTGTTCGAGCTCCTGCGCCACGGCCCATTCCGCGATCTTATCCACAGACCCCGTCACCGGCCCAGAGTCCCCAAGGCGGTCTTGCCAGCGGTGCAATGTGTCCGCAGCTGCGTGCTCGACAAAGGTGATGACCTTTTCACTGACCTGCCTGGGGGAACGGCGCTTGGGCGAGAGTAGGGCCGCCGCCGCAACCGGCGGGCTTTGGAGAGCATCAAGGAGGAATTTCGGGGACAGGTCGTCTTCGTGCAGCAAGACACCGGTGCGCAGGCCGGGTTGAACCTCGGCCACGTCTCGGAGGGGCCTGCGTTCGGGATGGGGCGGGCCGGTCAATGGCTCGGCCTGCGTGTTCAGGCGCCATTCGGGATTGTGGCGCCCATCGGTGTATTTCGCGATGTTGGAGGACCGCGCGATGTAATGCTTTCCAGGGGTCTGAAGCCCGGCAACCCAACGCCAGCTGAGCGTGTTGGAGGCGGGATCGCCATCCAGCAGGTGGCGCATGAAGAAATCGGCCCCCGCCTGCCACGGCAATTGAAGGGTGAACATCCAGATCGACGCAAACCACATCCGCGCGTGAGTGTGCAGGTAGCCGGTTGTCACAAGCTCCTCCGTCCAAGCGTTGAAGGCAGCGATGTCGGTATCGCCCGCCTCGGCCTTTTCGACATCAGGGTCGGCGTGTAAGCCACTGACTGAATTGGCGTAATCGGCCCAGACCTGCGGGCGCATTTCAAGCCAACCCTTCCAATAGGTGCGCCAGCAGATTTCCTGAATGAACTTCTCCGCGCTGCTGAGCGAAAAGCGCCCAAGGACCGCTTTGCAGACTTCGGCTTCGGTGAGCAGGCGATGGCGCAGATAGGGGGACAATTGGCTGACGTGGGGATGGCCCTTGTCGGGCAGGTCGAAATTGCGCCCGGCCGCATAATCCCGACCCGATTTGGGCGCAAAGGACGACAGGCGCGCGAGGGCCTCATGGCGGGTTGGCGGGAACATCTGGGTCATGGCGGGGCGAGATATTCCTAAGGGCGTGATAATCAACCGCGACGAATTGGACGGGTCCTGCCCTTGCAGGCCCCCGGGGGCAGACATAAGACTCTGTCAGGAAACGCGACACGCAAGAGGCACGCACGATGCAAGACCCCATTGAGACTTATAACAACCTCGTTCCGATGGTGGTCGAACAGACCAGCCGGGGTGAGCGCGCCTACGACATCTTCAGCCGTCTGCTGAAAGAGCGCATCATTTTCGTCAACGGCCCGATCCACGATGGGATGAGCCACCTGATCGTGGCGCAGCTCTTGCACCTTGAGGCGGAGAACCCGTCCAAGGAAATCAGCATGTATATCAACTCGCCCGGCGGTGTGGTGTCGTCCGGTTTGTCGATTTACGACACGATGCAATATATCAAACCTGCCGTCTCGACCCTTGTGGTGGGGCAGGCGGCATCGATGGGCTCGATCCTGTCGGTGGGTGGCGCGAAGGGCATGCGGTTCAGCCTGCCCAACAGCCGGATCATGGTCCACCAGCCTTCGGGCGGGTATCAGGGTCAGGCGACGGACATCATGATCCACGCGCAGGAAACGCAGAAAATCAAAGATAAATTGATCGGCATTTACGAAAAACACACCGGTCAGAGCACAAAAGACATCTTTGAGGCCCTTGAGCGCGATAATTTCATGTCGCCGGAAGAAGCGAAGGCATGGGGCCATATTGACGAGATTGTCGAAAACCGGACAGCGGACGAGGGCTGAGGCGCTCGCGCATCCGTGTAGAGCAGAGCGGGATTGTTCAGGAATTTGCGATTGTGGCTCGGGCGGGGCTGTTCTAGGCTTGCCCCACTCGGGTCCAAAGACCGACCCTGACGGGGCCATTCCGCCCCGGACGGCGCGCACGAGGTAGACGAGATGGCAAGTAACTCCGGCAACGATTCCAAGAACACGCTGTATTGTTCGTTCTGCGGCAAGAGCCAGCATGAAGTCCGCAAATTGATCGCGGGCCCGACGGTATTCATCTGTGATGAATGCGTTGAATTGTGCATGGATATCATCCGCGAGGAAACGAAATCAGCGGGTCTGAAATCGGAAGACGGCGTGCCGTCCCCGAAAGAGATTTGTGGTGTGCTCGATGATTACGTGATCGGGCAGATGCATGCGAAGCGTGTGCTTTCGGTTGCGGTGCACAACCATTACA
>CAZPJO010000234.1:0-4737 GCA_964586895.1 uncultured Roseicyclus sp. | reverse complement strand
ACCCAGAAGCGTCTGGATCACCCGCAGGTCGGCCCCGTTTTGCAACAGATGCGTCGCAAACGCATGGCGCAACGTGTGCGGCGTAACCTGCGCCGGATCAAGGTTCGCGGCCACGGCGAGCTCCTTGATCAACGTGAAAAAGCGCACCCGCGTCAAATGCCCCGCCTTGCCACGCGAGGGAAACGCGAAGAGGCTGGGTTTTGCGCCCGTCTCGGCCTGCGCGCGCGCGTCCGCGTCCTCGCGGTGGGCCAGCCAGGCCGCCGTCGCCACGCGTGCGGGCGGGCTCAGCGGCACCATCCGTTCCTTGCCCCCCTTCCCCATCACCAGCAACATCGCCGGATCGCCACGCAATGCCGAGATCGGAAGCGACACAAGCTCCGTCACCCGAAGGCCGGTCGCATAGAGGATCTGCATCAGGCAATGGTTGCGCAGCCGTTCGGGCGGCGTGCGGCCGTGGTGTTGCGCCGCCTCCAGAAGCGCATCGACCTCCGCCAAGCTCAGCGTTCCGGGCAATTTGCGCACCCGCGCCGGGCCGGTGATCTGAAGCGTCGGATTGTCGGCGCGCCAGCCCTCGTCATGGGCAAACCGGTAAAGCTGTTTCAGTGACGACAGGCGCCGCGCGCGCGTGGCAGGGGCCAGACCGTCGGCCTCAAGGCTGGCGATGTAGCCTTCCAACGCGGCGCGGTCCGCCCCCGCAAACCCGCCCCGCTTGGTCAGCCAGCCCATCGCATCCTTCAGGTCACGCCCATACCCCAGAAGCGTATTCTGCGCCGCGCCCTGCTCGGCGGCGGCCGCATCAAGGTAAAGCGCGATCCAATCGCCATCATGGGCAGGCCCGGCCACCGATCAGACCCGCAGCAGATACAATTGCAACGCCGTGCGACGGGCGACGTCCTCAAGCCCTGCAACCCGGAACAGCGCCAGCGCATCGGTCAGGTCATCCAGGTCGCTGCCCGCCCCGCCGCGCGCCAGAACCAAAGCCGCCCGCAAAAGCGCTTCGCCCAACCGATTGTCTTCCAGGAACAGGCTATAGCGATGCGGCGGCAGATCACGGGCGAAGGCCGCGGCAATCGCACGGTCCAGCGGACCATCGGCGGCCTCGGGCGGCAGGCCACGCGCGATGGCCAGTGCAAAGCGTTCGGTCGCGTCTTGTGCAACGGCGGATTGCGCCACCTGTTCATAGATCGGCGACAAAAGGCCCACCCGCCGCGCCAGGATCCCGGCATCGCCCACAAGCGGCATCCGCAAAAGCCGCTCGCCATAGATGTCGGCGAAGGCCACTTCCAGCCCGGCCTCCCGCATCGCGGCCCAGGCCGGCGGCAAACGTCGCGAGGTCTCCACCGGATCACCCGCCAGAAGGGCGGCATCCAGCGCCTGCACCGCCGCCACCCGGTCCCAGATCGACCCCGACGCCGAGGGGGATTGAGACGTATAGATCGCAAGCCATTCCTGCGGCGCAATCGCACCCGACCGGGTCAGGCGTTCGGCGGCGTCCAACTGCGCGCGCCACCCGGCCAGCGGCGAAAGATCGGCGTAGAGAAACGCCAACGGCAGGCCGGTCATGTCGGGGCGCTGCGCGATTGCCATGCGCATCTGGAATTCCAGCGGGGTCAATGTCGCGTCGGGGGGCAGTGGCGGCGCGTCCTCGAACAATTCCGGGTCCAGAAAGCGCGCGATCAAATCGCCCTCCTGCTCGGTGATGCGGCCAAGCGCCTCTCCGGTGCCGAGCGACAGGGCCGCCGCCGACCAATCGCCGCCACGCGCGAGGCAGAAAATCCGCGCGGGAAACGTCGGCGCGATGTCGGGATTGGCGTTCATCGCGGCGCAGGCCCGATTGGAATGATCGGTCAAAAGCGACACATCGAACCAACGCGCGAAAAGCTCGGGCTTGGTGGGCCCGGCCCGCTCCATCAGGGATTGCGCCGGATCAAGCGCGCCGCGCGACAGCAACATGTCGAGCCGCGCCACAAACAGGTCCGAGCCCTCGGGCATAGCGTCGCGCGGTGGATCAAGCTCGGCCAGTGCCAGCACCTCGGTGAAATTCTGCATCGCCGGAAGGCCCTGCACCGGTTGCGCCCGCATCAGGCGCGCAAGCGTTTCGGTATCGGAATTGCCCCAAAGCCCACGCGGCAGGCCGGTGATCGTCGCCGGAAGCAGGCCCACGGCATCAAGTTGGATCGCATCGAGGGGCATCACCGTCACCTCGGGCACCGACGCATCGGAGGCGACATTGGCATGGGGCCGCGTGATCGCATCGGACAACCAATCCGGCGTGCCCAGTTCCGGCAACCCGGTCAGGTCAATCTCCGCCCCCTGTCCGGTGGCTTGCCCCACAGCTTGCCCCACGGCGGAGCCGGCCAGCAAAGCCGCACACACAAAGACCCGCGCCTTACTCCACATCCAGCGTCACCGGTTGCGTCACCGTCTCGACATCAGGTTGCAGAAAACCGGAATAGGCATAGCCAATCAGGCCTATGAACCCAAGAAGCCCAAGCAAAATCAACGTGATAATGATACGTCCCATGGCTGCGCCCGGACCCCGCTGTGTTCCCTGCCGCTGCGCGTGGTTGCGCAGACCCCGGGGCGTTTGCCGCCGCCGTGATTTCCATATAAGCCATGGACGGCGGGATTTCGCCACTTCAGGAGGCAAATTTTTCGGTGATGGGCGAAAGCGTGCCACAGGGTGAAATGCGGCTGACGCGCTCTGTCGTGCTGGTGGGCATGATGGGGGCGGGCAAAACCGCCATCGGGCGCGCCTTGGCGGCCGACTTGGGTGTGGATTTGCGCGATTCCGATGCCGAGATCGTCAAATCGGCGCAGCTCTCCATCGCCGAGATCTTCGAGAAATACGATGAGGCCTTCTTTCGCCAGAAAGAGGGACAGGTCATCGCCCGCCTGCTCGACGGCCCGGCCTGCATCCTGTCGACCGGCGGCGGGGCCTGGATGTCCGAGGCGAACCGCGCGTTGCTGACCGCGAAGGCTTGCGTCGTCTGGCTGGAGGCCGATCTTGATCTGCTGTGGTCGCGGGTCAAACACAAATCCCATCGCCCCTTGCTGCGCACCTCCGACCCCAAGGCGACCCTTGCCAGCTTGCTTGAGGACCGCACACCGGCCTATGCGCTGGCGCCCAACAAGGTCCAGGTGGCGCCGCATTGGTCCATCGATCAGACCGCCGAAGCCGTGATGGCGATCCTGCACCGCACCGACACCGTGATACCGGAGGCCCGCGCAGAATGAAGACCCGGATCGTATCGGTCCCCTTGGGCGAGCGGCGCTATGACGTGCGCATCGGAAGCGGGCTTGTGGCATCGGCGGGGGCGCAGATCGCGCCGCTTCTGGACCGGCCCAAGGTCTGGATCGTGACCGAACAAACCGTCGCCGCCCTTCACCTTTCTGCGCTGCAAGCGGGGCTGGATGCGGGCGATATCGCCCATGACACCCTGATCCTGCCCCCCGGAGAGGCCACCAAATCCTGGCCGCATCTGCAACGGGTGGCCGATTGGCTTTTGACCGAAAAGGTCGAACGCCGCGACGTGGTGGTGGCCTTTGGCGGCGGTGTGATCGGCGATCTTGTGGGCTTTGCCGCCGCGATCCACCGGCGCGGCATTCGCTTCGTGCAAATCCCCACCTCGCTTCTGGCCCAGGTTGACAGCTCCGTCGGCGGCAAGACCGGCATCAACGCCCCGCAGGGCAAGAACCTGATCGGTGCGTTTCATCAACCTTCTCTGGTGCTGGCCGATATCGGCGTGCTCGGCACGCTTGAAGCGCGCGATTTTTTGGCGGGTTATGGCGAGGTGGCGAAATACGGGATGCTTGGCGACGCGGACTTCTTCGAATGGCTTGAGGTGAACGGCCCTGCGCTCGCCAGCGACGCAGTCCTCCGCCAAGAGGCCGTGCGCCGCTCGGTCCAGATGAAGGCCGATATCGTCGCGCGGGACGAGACCGAACAAGGCGACCGTGCGCTTTTGAATCTTGGCCACACGTTCTGCCACGCGTTGGAGGCTGCCACCGGCTATTCCGACCGCCTGCTGCACGGCGAAGGGGTGGCCATCGGATGCGCTCTCGCGTTCGAGCTGTCAGCACGCCTCGGCCTCTGCGCGCAGGAAGACCCAAGCCGCGTGCGCGCGCATCTCGCCGCAATGGGCATGAAACGCGACCTCTCGGACATTGCGGGCGACCTGCCCGACGCCGACGCGCTTCTTGCGCTCATGGCGCAGGACAAAAAGGGCGTCGCGGGCCAACTCCGCTTCATCCTCGCCCGCGGCATTGGCGCGGCCTTTGTCACCGCTGACGTCCCTACCAATACCGTTCACACCCTGCTGCGCGAACAGTTGGCGGATCGCTGAACCCGCAAGCGCAACCGCGCCCTCGTTGCTTCAGAAATACCTCCGCCCGTTTGCCCGACAGGTGGCGACGCCACCGTAAGGGAAGGCAGCACATCGCAAGCCACACACGCGACGCCTACATGTCGCGTTTCGACTTGCCACACACCGCCCCTGCCCCTCAGATGCCCCCAAAACCAACCCGAGGGCCGCCCATGAAATCCCACACCCGTGTCTGCATCATCGGCGGCGGTGTCGTCGGCTGTTCGGTGGCCTACCACCTGACGAAACTGGGCTGGTCGGACGTGATGCTTCTTGAGCGCTCGGAATTGACCAGCGGCTCGACATGGCACGCGGCGGGGGTCTTTCACACGCTCAACGGCGACACCAATATGGCCGCACTGCAGGGCTACAC
>CAZPJO010000233.1:2933-4741 GCA_964586895.1 uncultured Roseicyclus sp. | reverse complement strand
GCCGTAAGGTAGCCGCCTGCAAATCAAATGCAACGCGCGCTTTTCGACACAAAGATGGGAGAAGTGGCGGACAGGAAGGGATTCGAACCCTCGAGACGGTCTCCCGCCTACGCACTTTCCAGGCGCGCGCCTTCGACCACTCGGCCACCTGTCCAAGGCCGGGTCTACCCGCACTCTTGGGCGGTTTGCAAGGGGCGGTGAGGCCTAGGAGACGCGGAAACTTGCGATAAACGGCAGGTGATCGGAGACCTCGTCGCGAAACTTGGCCCGGCCCATCTTCATTGCCCAATGCATCGGGAAAAGACGTAGCGAGCCCTGCACATACCGGGCCGACGGCGGGCCAGACACCGCAAAGCCATCCAGAAGGTTCGCCCGCCCGCTTTTGAGGATATGCGACCAGCGATCCTGAAGATCCCATGACGACACGAAATTCATCTCGTCGCCCGCGCCCAGGTGGTGAAAATTCGACACGTCCTGCCCGGGGATCATGTTGAAATCCCCCATCAAGATGATGGGCCGCCGTTTGTAACCGGGCACCTCGCGCAGGTTGGTGATCCTGTTCCCGATCACCTTGCATTGCGTGTCTCGCTTTTCTTGATCCTCGCGACCTCGGCCCGACTTCAGATGCACACCGATCACCACCGCCTTCAGGCGCTTTCCGGCAATCACGTCGATGGCAAAGGCCTGCCGCCCGCCGCGCGAGCTGCCTTGAGAGCCGGGGATAAAGCGCGGATTTTCGACGGTGAACCACGGTTTATGCAGGAACCCGATGTTCAGATGGCTGTCAGGTTGCGGCAGGATCGTCACGTCATAGCTTAGGTTCTTTTCGGCCAGAAGGTCGCGCAAACGCTCGATATGGCTCAGGGGAAAGACCTCCACCAACGTGACCAGATCGGCATCCAGATGCGCCAGCCCCAGCGCCTGGCGCGCCGCCTGCGGATCGGCGGGTTGAATGCCATCACCGGCCCCGCCGCCAAACCGATCGTTGGCCGCCAGGTTCCAGACGGCTGTTCGCAGAAGGTAATTGTTCATCGCGCGCGCTCCGGGTGGGTTCGCCCGAAGCCTAGCACAGTTTTGCGCAACGCGCCTGTCAGCTCAGCTCGATCGTGACGCGGCGGTTCTGCTTGCCCTTGTTCTCGATCTTCACAAGGCTCAGCTTGCCGATCTCGCCAGTGCGCGCGACATGGGTGCCGCCGCAGGGTTGCAGATCGACCTGCGCCCCGCCGTCCCCGATCCGCACCAGACGCACCCGACCCGCCCCGCGCGGGGGCTGCACCGACAGGGTTTTCACAAGCCCCGGATTGGCGTCGAGCTGCGCTTCGCTGATCCATTCGACACTGACGGGCAGATCGCGCGTCACCAGCGCGTTCAACTGCCCTTCAAGCACCGCCGGGTCCTCGGGCGGATGCGGCATGTTGAAATCGAGCCGCCCCTTTTCGGCCCCCACCGCCCCGCCCGTCACCGGAAGCGGGATCACCACCGACAACAGATGCAGCGCGGTGTGGATGCGCATGTGCCCCATCCGGCGTTCCCAATCGAGGCGTTGATCAACGCTCGCCCCCACCGGCGGCAGCGCCGTGGGCTCGGCCGGAACCAGCACAAGCGCGCCCGCCTCGCCCTTGACGGTCGTGGCAATGGGGATGCGCCCGCCGTCCCAATCCAGCGTGCCGCTATCGCCCGGCTGCCCGCCGCCCCGCGCGTAGAAAATCGTCTGGTCCAGCACGATACCCCCCTCGTCGGTAAGCGCGGTGACCGTGGCAGGGGCGGATTTGCGATACGGATCGTCAAGGAAAAGCGGTGTTGTCATG
>CAZPJO010000233.1:0-2833 GCA_964586895.1 uncultured Roseicyclus sp. | reverse complement strand
TCGGGGTTGCGCAGCCAGATGTCGCGCTGCGCGAAGGGAATTTCCAGATCCTCCTGCGCGAAGCGTTCGGCAATGCGGTGGTTCAACTCGGTCTGCACCTTGATGAACAGGTTGATGTCACGCAGGATCACCCGGACCCGAAAATCAAGGCTATCGGCCCCGAACCCCATGAAATCGACGCCCGGTTCGGGGAATTTCGCAACATCATCATGGCTGCGCGCGATCTCCATCAGGATCTCGGCCACCCGTCGCGTGTCGCTTCCATAGGCGACGCCCACGTTGATCATCACCCGGCCCACGGTGTTGCCACGGGTCCAGTTCGTCACCGTGCCGGAAATGAAATCGGCGTTGGGCACGATCACATCGGTCTTGTCGAAGGTCTCGATCGTGGTGGAGCGCACGGAGATGTCCTTGACGATCCCCATGTTGCCGTTGACCTCGATCCAGTCGCCCTCCGAGATCGGGCGCTCGATCAACAAGATGATGCCCGAGACGAAGTTCGACACCACGTTCTGCAGGCCGAAACCGATGCCGACCGACAGCGCGCCGACCACAAAGCCAAGCGCCGTGAGGTCGATGCCCGCGCTTGTCACCGCGATGAGTGCGGCCAGCCCGATCCCCACATAGCCCACGCCCGCGCTGACGGCATTGCGCGCGCCCACATCCATCTTGGTGCGCGGCAAAACGGTGGATTTCAGCGCGCCCTGCAACAAGCGCGTGATCATCAGGCCGATCGCGAACACCAGGATCACCGCAAGGATGATACCCGGCGTGATCCGCGTCTCACCCAGGGTAAAACCTTCGAGAACCCGCGCGTATAGCTCGCCCAACCGCTCGGGGCGCACGCCCCAGGTGATCGCCAGAAGCGGCGCGGCCAGCAGGAACAGCACGAAGTTGATCAGCACCGGCACCAAGGCCTCGCCCGCCGCCTCCTGCGACGTGCGTGACGCCAGCGCGTAGCCGTCGCGCACCACCGCCTGCAACGCGACCAGCACCCCGATCAGGAACAGCGTCATCGCCACCGGCACCATCAACGCCTCGCCCGCGTTGATATACCCGATCAGGCCCAGAGCCGGCCCGACCAGCGCAACACCCCGAAGCGCCGTTGCCCCAAGGCCCAGAACCCCGGTCGCAAAACCGGTGCTTTCAGCCTCGACCAGGGGCGCGCGGACGCGCCGGAGCAGGCCCGCAAGACGCCAATACATCAACGCCAACCCGATATGGACCGGCACCACCAGCACACCGCGCGCCGACGGCGGCACGACGTCAAGATCGGCCACCACCTGCGCCAGATTGCCAAGGCCCGTCAGCAGCCCGATATAAAGGATCGTGCGCCGCATCGGTCTGCGCAACGCAGGCTCGGTGTCGAAGGCGGCGGCGCGCTCGCCGTGGTTCGGGAACAGACGCCCGGCCAGCCAAAGGGCCGCATAAATCGCTACGATCAACGTCAGGATCGCCCCGATCAGCGTCTCGCCATCCTCCCCCAACAGGCCCGAAAAGGCGAGTGCTGCAGCCAGAAGGCTGACCCCCACGACCGGCAGGATCAACTGCCCCAGCGAGACGATGAACCCAAGCACGGTGCGCCCCCGGCGGCGGTCGCCGTCAAGAAACCGTTCGCCCATACGCGCCACAAACGGACGCCCGCGCACCACCATGACCAACCCGATCAAAAGCATGCCGAGGATGGCAGGGGCGTTGTCGGCAATCGTGGCGCGCACCTGCGCATCGCTCAGCCGCGCGGCGGTCTGGCTGCGCAGGGTCGCGGCCAGATCGGCAAGTGCTGTCAGCGCTGTGGCCCAGTTGACCGGGTTGACCGGGGTCGGCTCCAGCTCAAGCAATTCCTGCGTCTGGCGCTCGGTCAGGATCGCGTCGATCTCGGCAATCAGGCCATTGGAGCGGTTGAACGCCTCGTTCGCGGCCAGGCGCGGCAGCTGCGCCTGTTCCAATCGGGCCTCCAGCGCGGCGCGCCGGGCCGCGATGGTGTCGGGCTCGGTCCCGCCGTCCTCGGGCGCGGGTCCAAGCCCGTCGATTTGCGCCTGGATGGTGTCGATCCGCTCGGCATCGGCGGTTTCCGCAGCCAGGAATTGCGACCGCCAACGCACCAATTCGGCGCGGCGGCTCTCGAAAAAGGCGGTCGAGGCAACGCCCCCGGAGATCAGGTTTTCCGCCGCCGTCGCCGTGGTTTCCCATGCGTCGTAATCAATCTCGGCCGCGGTTGCGGTGGGGCCGGTCTGCGCCAGCGCCGGCACAGGCAGCCCGACAAGCGGCACCGCCAGCGCAAGCGCCAAGCTCAGCGTCGCAAGGAAACGTCGAAGATGGGTCATCAGGCCTCGAACACTGCGGGCACATCGCGGCCCGGCCCGTCCATCCACGGCGGCACCGGAAGGCCCTTTTCGCGCAGGAAGTCGGGGTTGAAGAGTTTGCCCTGATACCGCGTGCCGTAATCGCACAGGATCGTCACGATGGTGTGCCCGGGCCCCATATCGCGCCAGGATATCGTAGACGATCGGCAAGGCCTCGGCATCGGGGATCTTGTAGCAGGCATCGGGTGTGAAGCCTTCGAGGTTGGCGGTGATGCGCCCCTGCCCGATCCCTTCGGTGATGGAATTTCCGCCCGCCTCCTGCCCGGTATAAAGCTTGTAGAGGCCCGAGCCTTCCGGATCGGCCAGCGCGACCTTCACGCCCTTGGGCTGCAACGCCATGCCCACCCCTGCCAGCGTCCCGCCCGAGCCCACGGCGCAGACAAAGCCGTTCACCTTGTGGTCGGTCTGCGCCCAGATTTCGGGGCCGGTCATGTCGATTTGGGCCTGCCGGTTGGCGACCTTGTCGAATT
>CAZPJO010000232.1:0-4762 GCA_964586895.1 uncultured Roseicyclus sp. | reverse complement strand
GCCGAGGGGGATACGCCGCTGAGCTTTTGCGGTGAAGATGCGGGCCGTCCGGTCGAAGCCGTCTGTTTCGCCGCCATGGGGCTCAGGAGCTTGTCGATGCGCCCGGCCTCGATCGGGCCGGTCAAGTCGCTGTTGCGGCGGGTGGATCTTCGCGAGGCCCGTGCCGTGATCACCGAGGCCCGCGCCACCGGTGCGCAATCGGTGCGCGGCGGCGTCATGGATTGGCTGAAGCGGCAGGGGTGAGGTTCTCAAGGTTGAGAAAGAGCCTTAAGCATCTACTATGAAACAGAAATCTTAATCTTTTTAACGCTATTTTAACCGGCTAATTGCCCCGCCGGAGCGTCGCTGTCAGGACGCCCATGGCAATCAATGTGCCCCCGCCTGCGCGTGTCAGCCATGCGATCACGCCGGGGCGCGAAAGGCGGTTGCGCAGGCCTCCGGCCAGTAGCGCGTAGGCCAGCGCGTTGAGCGTCGCGATGGCCACGAAGGTGGCGATCAGGATGGCGAATTGTGGGAGCAGCGGCGCTTCGGGCGAAAGAAACTGCGGCACGAAGGCGATGAAAAAGGCGATGGATTTGGGGTTGAGCGCGGTGACGGCGGCGGCATGGCCCAAGGTGCGTCTGGCCGAGATGGCCGCAGCTTCGGGCAGGGCAAACGCCGTGGAGCGCGCACCGAGGATCATCTTGACGCCAAGGTAGATCAGATAGGCCGCGCCGACCCATTTCAGCAGTGTGAAGAGCGTGGCCGAGGCCAACACCAGCGCGCCGAGACCCGCCAGCGAGGCGGTCATGGCGATCAGGTCCCCCACAGCGACGCCTGCGGCGGTCGACACGGCCACGCGGCGGCCTTGGCTGATCGCGTAGCTCAGAACCAGAAGGACGGTCGGGCCGGGGATCAGAACAAGCAGCGTGGAGGCGGCAACGAAGGCCAGCCAAGTCTCAAAGGCCATGGGCGGTTCCTTTTGTTTGGGTCAGGAAGCCTGAAACTGGCGCGGGTGTCACGGGGGGAGTGCGCGTATCGGCTGTAGACCTCGTCTTTTTCTGCGGAGCGCGTTTGTCGGGCCGGGTGCAATAGGTTTTTTTGAAGCAAAGATGTGCAGGGCGCGCCCTGATGTGGCGGCCGTGCGAGGCGGCCTGCGGTGCGGGCATATGGCCGGGGCGGCCACGCCCGGTGCTGGGGCGGTGGGATCAATCCACAGTGTCGATGACGCATTCTTCTCGGCCGTTGTCGCGAAAATCGGCGCGTTCTTCTTCGGAACATCCGATCAGTTCGGGCGCGTAGGCCAGAAGGATGTCGAGCAAGCGCGGGGGGAGGAGAGGGCCCGTCGAGCGGTCTGCGACGCTGCAGTTGACGTAGAGGGTGCGGTTTGTTTCAAGCATAACGCCGCAAGCGACGCGTTCGTCCAACACAAGTTCGGCCATCTCGGGAGGGAAGCCGAGGGCATTGCGTTGTCGGATTTCGATCCATTCCGTTCGGTTCGTCCGCGGGTTAAACCAGCGCAGCACGAGGGTTGCGTCCTCCGACACCGATACGACAATCCCCGATAGAGTGCGGAACAGGGGCGGATGAAGGCCTTCGCCCAAGCTGTCCGCGGCTCCGGCGATGGGGGTGCACAGGGCGATAGCGACGCTGAGGAGCCGGAAGAAGGCGGTTCGCATTTGCCCGGCGGCTACGCGGAGTGCATGGCATTTGAAGATCGATGTCATGCGAAGACCATAGACGCGGAGGCATCTTTCAAGCCAGAGGAGAGCTGTGCGCGCTGGCTTCGTCACCCCCACAGCGGCGGTTTGCTGACCATGAGCCAGAACACCACCATAAGGGCGACGAAAGCGGGCCAGCCGAGGGCGAACCAGAGGTGGTAGAGTTTGCGGGCCTGTGGCGGGACCGGGCCGGTTGTGTCGGCGGTCAGGTCGCGGATGCGGATTTGCAGGTGCACCACGGGCGCCCAACAGACGAAGGCGAGCGCGTAGAGGCCGTAGGTGAGCACGAGCCAAGGCTCGGTCCAGCCGTAGCCCGCCTGCCAGACGAGCCAGAGCCCGGTTGCGGGTTGGATGAGGCCTGCGGGGGTTGTGAAAAGCCAATCGGCCAGCACCACGCCGCGCGCTGTGCCGTGGATGTGGCGCGCGTCGCCGCATTGCATCGCCCAGACCATTTGGAACGCGGTGCCGATCCCGGTGCCGAAGAGAACGGTGCTTGACAGGATATGGAGCCATTTGACGGTCAGGTAGGGATCCATCAACGCTCATCCTCCAGCACCATCCACAGCAGAATGAGGGCGAGGATGGGGATGTTCTTGAGCAGCCCCCCGAGCGGCAGGAGCCACAGGGCAGGGGCGATCAGGGTGAAAGCGGCGGTATAGGCGCCGACAAGGGCCAGTTGCGCGAGGCCGGTCAGCGGCGGGCGCCAGTTGCGGATCAGGGCAGCGGCCAGGATGAGGTCGGCCACTCCGCCAAGACGCGCCATGGTGATCCAGAGCGAGTCGGATGCGCCTGTGTGAGCCGTGATCGGCAGGAAGGTGTCGGAGGGCAGCAAGAGACCAAGCAGGCCGGAGAAGGTCCAAAGGAATGCGAGGATCAGGCGCGTGGCCGGGCGCAGCAGGAACAGGCGCGCGTGCCAGAGGTCCTGGGTGCCTGCGGGCCGCGCGGCGAGGAAGGCGTCCACACCGCGTGGTTTGGTGGCGAGTTGGGCGGTGAGGGCCCCTTCGTCGGTCTCAATCCCGTGGGTGATTTGCGCGACGGCGGTGCGCGAGATCGGTGCCATGGCGAGCGCGTCGCCGATGCCGCCCAGGGCCATCGCGGCGCGGTCCGGGATTGGCAGGGGCCGGGCCGGGGGCAGGCCGAGCCAGCCGCGCAGGTCGGCGATCAGGTTGGCTTGGGTGATGCGGGTGGGCCCGCCGATATCCCACGCCTGGCCGGGTTTGGGCACGTCGAGGCATTCGGCCACCACGCGGGCCAGATCGGCGGCGTGGATCGGGTTGAAGACCTGGGTGCCGTCGCCAACGCTGGGTGAGACCAGCGGCAGGGCGGCCAGGCCACGGATCAGGGACGTGCCGCCGTAGGAGGTGTCGGCCATCACAAGGCCGGGGCGCAGCACGGTGAGGCCCGCGTCATGCGCCACGGTTTCGCCCGCGCGCCGCCAGCGGGCGAAGGGCGTGTCGGCGTCGATGCCGACGGCAGAGATCAGGACACCGCCTTGGGCGCGGGCATAGGCGGCGGCGGGGGCGTGCACATGGACGGCTTCGAACCTTGTGTCGGAGGCGGTCAAAAGGCCGGCGGCGTTGACCACCATGCGGCCCTCGGCGGCAGTCCAGAAGGCGGGGTCATGGGTGGCCGGGGAGGCGAGGTCGGCCCGCAGCGTGTCAAAGCCCATCCGCGCGAGGCGTGTAGTGCGCCGCGCGGAGGCCAGCACGTCCCAGCCGTCGGCGCGCAATTGGAAGGCGATGTGGCGACCGATGAAGCCATCCGCGCCAAGGATCAGGACGCGCCTCACCCCAGCACGCGGCCCGCCACGGCGTCCAGACGCGCGACGAGGGCCGGATCGCGGGCATCCGGCGCGGTCATGATGGCATGGTCCAGCGCGCGGTCGCAGCCGTGCGGGCAGGGCGCACGGTCGGGTGACAGGGTCTTGGCCACGCCTGCAACCATCGCTTTGGCGGCGGCGGCGTTGCCGTGCAGGGTCTCGATGATTTCCGTGATCTCGACCGCGCCGTGATCTGGGTGCCAGCTGTCGTAATCGGTGATCATGGCGACGGAGGCATAACAAAGCTCGGCCTCGCGGGCGAGTTTGGCCTCGGGCATGTTGGTCATGCCGATGACGTCGCAGCCGAAGGTTTCGCGGTAGAGCTGGGATTCCGCCAATGTCGAGAATTGCGGTCCTTCCATGGCAAGGTATGTGCCGCCGTCGTGGACGCGCACGCCCGCCGCCTCAGACGCCGCGCGCGCGGTGGCGGAGAGCTGCGGGCACACCGGATGGGCGACCGACACATGGGCCACGCACCCCGTTCCGAAGAAGGATTTTTCCCGCGCGAAGGTGCGGTCGATGAACTGATCCACGATGACGAAATCGCCCGGTGCCATGTCTTCGCGGAACGACCCGCAGGCCGACACGCTGAGCACATCGGTGACGCCGAGGCGTTTGAGCGCGTCGATATTGGCGCGGTAAGGCACGGTCGTCGGCGAATGGACATGACCGCGTCCGTGGCGGGGCAGGAAGGCGATTGCAAGGCCATGCAGGCGCCCGGTCAGGATCGCGTCGGACGGGCGGCCAAAGGGGCCATCGACCTCGACCCATTGTGAATCGTGCAAATTGTCGATCTGATACAGGCCCGATCCACCGATGATCGCGAGATATCTGTCCATTGGCATGCCTCCGATTTGCGCGGGATCACGGTTGCATCGCGCCCGCCCGCGCGCAAGCGCGTCGGGTGTCGTTTGGCTGACGTTTGGGCAACACCGCGACAAGCGCGTCGGTTATGGTTTTTGCGCAACGCGGCCATGTGACCCTGCGCAGGAAACCCGTGACTTAACGGGGCATTCATTCTACGAGCCTACCAAACAAGGGTCCGTGCCGGGCCTGTGACGTGCACATCATCCTTCGAGGTTTACACATGAGCCGCATTCTGGCGGCGGTCACCTCTGGCCGCTTTTCTCCCGACCTGTCGAATATGGGCGGGGGCATGACCCCGGGCCGCATCCGGATCGAGATCCTCGCGGGCCTGACCGTGGCGCTTGCGCTGGTGCCCGAGGCGGTGGCCTTTGCCTTT
>CAZPJO010000231.1:4032-4781 GCA_964586895.1 uncultured Roseicyclus sp. | reverse complement strand
GCAGGGGCTCTACCTTTGGGGTGGCGTGGGGCGCGGCAAGTCGATGCTGATGGACCTGTTTTTTCAGCACGTCGCGATCCGGGGCAAACGCCGCGTGCATTTCCATGCCTTCATGCAAGAAGTTCAGGCCGCGTTGCACGAGGTGCGCAAGACCGGTGTGGACGATGCAATCAAGCCGGTGGCCGAACAGATCGCGCAGGGCCTGAAACTTCTGTGTTTCGACGAAATGCAGATCACCGATATCGCCGATGCGATGATCGTGGGCCGCCTGTTCGAGCGGTTGTTCGACGCCGGGGTGGTGATTGTCACAACCTCGAACCGGCCCCCCGCGGACCTTTATAAGGACGGGCTGAACCGGCAGGTGTTCCTGCCCTTCATAGCGCTTCTGCAAGATCGTCTGGCGGTCCACGAACTGGCCGCGGAGACCGATTACCGGCAGGATCGCCTGGCCGGAGAACGGGTCTGGTTCACACCTGCGGATGCCTCTGCGACGGCGGCCATCGACCTGATCTGGGCCGATTTGACCGGCGGGCGGGAAGAAGAATTGGTGTTGGAAGTGAAGGGACGCGCGGTGAGTATCCCACGCTTTTGGGCGGGACAGGCGCGCGCCTCGTTCGATGCGCTGTGCGGCGCGGCGCTGGGCCCTGCGGATTACCTTGCGTTGGTGGGGGCGGCGAAGGTTCTGGTGCTGGAGGACATCCCGGTGATGGGACCCGCGAAGGCCAATGAGGCGAAGCGGTTCGTCACCC
>CAZPJO010000231.1:0-4022 GCA_964586895.1 uncultured Roseicyclus sp. | reverse complement strand
TCGCTGATCTGTGCGCCCAGCCTTTGGGGGCCGCCGCCTATCTGACGTTGGCGGAGGCTGTCAGCACCCTCATGATCGACGACATTCCGATCCTAGGCGTTCACAACAACAATGAGGCGAAGCGGTTCGTCACCCTGATCGACGCGCTTTACGAGGGTCATGTGCAGCTTGTCGCCAGTGCCGCCGCCGAGCCGGAGGCGCTTTATACCGAAGGCACCGGGGCGTTCGAGTTCGAGCGCACGGCCAGCCGTCTGCGCGAAATGCAGGGCGCGGAATGGGCCGAACGGCCCCATGTTTCAGATCAGAATATCTGAACTGATCGCACAAATGCAGTATATATCCGGTATAGACGTCGTATAGATCCGGTATAGACGTTAAACCATATGGCGCGGCGCAAAGGGCGGGTTGTTCGACATCTGCCGAGACGCTTCACACAGTTCCCCGAGCGGCCATCCGGGCGGAAGAAGGACTGATGCGCGCGCCAGGCTAGCGTTGCACCGAGCGCAGATATTCCGACAGGGCGATAAGATCGGCGGGGATGGGCGTGCCGATGCCGTCCTCCACCTCGACCACCACAAGCGGGCCCAGATCATCAGCACCGAATTCGGGCATGATGGTGCCGCGGCTTTGGTGATAGGCGGGTCCATAGATGGTGGCGAGCGTCTCGATCTGAGGAAAGGTGCCGTCGTTGCGTTGCGACAGGAGGGTCAGATCGGGGCCGATGTCGCCCCCGGCATTGGGCCCATGGCAGGCGGCGCAATTGTCGGCGTAGAACGCGGCACCACGGGTGATGCCGACGCGGTCGTCGAGACTGACGCGGTCGTCAACGGTCGGCACGCATCCGGCGAGAAGGACCGCGGCGCAGAGAAACGTGGCTTTGGCGTGGGTCATCATGGCTGCTCCCTTTTGTCGGGTGCAGTGTAGCATGTCTTGCAGATGCAAGGATTGATGCAGATCAGACGGAGCGGATCACCGGCAGGGTATCAAGCGCGGCCTGAGCGGCGGAGAAAAACGCGCCGACATGGGCCCCGTCGGCCAGCGCGTGGTGGACCTCAGTGGTCATAGGCATGGTGTAGCGCCCGTCAGCATGGGTGATTTTGCCCCAGCCGATGCGCGGGATGCAATCGTCGGGGCCGGGCATGGCGTTGGTCAGCGACGTGTAATCGAGCCATGGCATGCACGACAGGTAGGCGACGTCATCGCGGTCGCCCAAGTTGGCGGAGAGGTCGGTGTTGGTCGCGGCGGCTTCGATCCGCGCACGGGCGGTGGTGTCGAAGGTCGGGAAATCGGGGTCGTAGGGCACGTAGGCGTAGGTGAAGCTGCCGGCATTCGTGGGCACGGTCATGGACAGATCGACGGCGTCGTGGCGGATCACATGATCGCCCCGGAACCGCATGAGCAGTTCGGGCACCGCATGCAGGCCCGCGCCGATGGCATAAAGGCTGGCGCGATAGGGGGAGGCGCCATTGGGCTTGGCCTGCGTCATCAGGTGGGTGACGTCGAGGCGGGCGGTGACGGCGAAATGCGGGCGCGCGTAGCGGCGGAAGAAGTGGAACTGCGCGGCGCGGGGCCAGGTGGCGAGATCGACGGGATGTTCCATCAGCTGGTGGGCAATGTGGTTTCGCAGATCAGAGCCACGTCCATGGGCTGTGCGAACAGCGGGGTGTTGGGATCGATGGAGCTGTCTTCGACCCAGATGTTGTCGATGCAGACGTCTTGCGCGTAATTGCCGCCGTTGAAGCCAAAGCCGCCCGTCGCGCCGCAATTGTTGACCTGACCGTTGGCGTTCCATTCCTGGTAGCTGTTTTGCGAGCGGATCCCGCCGGTGGGGAATTGCAGGGAATTGGTGTCGAAGCGCAGGGTCCATGACGTCTGCGGTGTGCGTTGGTCGAGCGACCAGGAGCCGATGGCGACGCCGTCGAGAAAACCGATGATCTGGAAATCGGTGACGTCGGTTTCGGTGATGATGCCGCTGTCTTGGAGCGCGTCGGGATATTCGATCAGGCCTTCCATCGTGTAGCCATTCGCGCCGGTCCAGCAGAATTGCAGCTGGATGGCATGGGCCGGTGTGGCGGCGAGGAGGGCAAGGATCGGCAGGGTCAGACGCATGGGAACTACGTGGCCTTTGCGTTGGGCGCGGTCAAGCGCAGGGCGGCGGGATCAGCCGTTGGTCTTGAGGATCTCGCCCGCCAGATAGAGCGAGCCGCAGATCAGGACGCGGGCGTGGGGCGTATGCGACAAGATCGTCGCGAGGGCGGCCTCGACACTGGGGGCGGTGTCGGCGGAAAGCCCGGCCTCGGTCGCCGCGCGGGCGGTGTCGGAGGCGCAGAGCGTGGCGGTCTGACCGGGGATGGACACCGCGAGAAGGCTTTCGGCGTGGCGCGCGAGGGGTTCCATGTAGCCGGTGACATCCTTGGTGTTGAGCATGCCGCAAATCAGGTGCGTGGGCCGCGCCGGAAGAGTGTCGAGCGTGGCGGAGATGGCGCGGGCGGCGTGTGGATTGTGGCCGCCGTCAAGCCACAGCTCGGCCCCTTGCGCCGCCTCGGCCAGCGGGCCGTTGCGCAAGCGCTGCATCCGGGCGGGCCAGGTGGCATCGCGCATCGCGGCCTCGGGCGCGCCGCGCCCAAGGGCACGCAGCGCGGCGAGGGCGGTGCCCGCATTCTGGATCTGGTGTGGCCCGGCCAGCGCCGGGAGCGGCAGATCAAGAAGGCCGGTTTCATCCTGAAAGATCAGGCGTTCGCGTTCGGTGCTGACGTGCCAATGTTGCCCATGGGCGAGGATCGGGGCGCAGAGGCCGCGCGCGCGATCTTCGATCACCTCGAGCGCCTCGTCCTTTTGCGGGCCGATGACCACGGGCACGCGCGGCTTGAGGATGCCGGCCTTTTCGCCCGCGATGGCGGCCAACGTGTCGCCAAGGAATTGCTGGTGGTCGAGATCAACGGGGGTGATCACGGTGAGCGCGGGCGTGTCCACGACATTCGTGGCATCGACGCGGCCGCCGAGGCCTACTTCGAGCAGGGTGAAATCGGCGGGCGTATCGGCGAAGGCTTTCAACGCGGCGGCGGTGGTGATCTCGAAATAAGTGATGGTCTCGGAACCATTCGCGCCGAGGCAAGTGTCGAGCAGGTCAGACAGGTGACCCTCGTCGATCAGATTTCCTCGCAGCCTTATGCGCTCGTGGAAGCGCGCGAGATGGGGCGAGGTATAGGCATGGGTGGTGAGCCCCGCGCCCTCAAGGCCCGCGCGGATCATCGCAAGTGTGGAGCCTTTGCCGTTTGTACCGGCGATGTGGATCACGGGAGGCAGCCTGGTTTGGGGCGCGTCCAGGGCGGTGAGGATGCGGTGCATCCGGTCGAGCGTCAGGTCGATGAGCTTGGGATGCAGTGCCATCATCCGGTCGAGCAGCGCATCGGAACGGACGGGTGTGTGGTCGGGGGCGGAGGTCATGGGCGGGCTCTATGGATCAGGCCGGGGGGACTTGTGGCGATCTGCGGAAGCCTCCGGCGGAGGTTTTTTGGCAAGATGAAAGAGCCACTCGCCCGGCAGATCAGGCGTCTTTGGCGGTGGAGGCCGGGGTATCAGGGGCGGCATCGGATGCGTCGGCAGTGTCGGTGTCTTGCGGTTTGGCGTCCTGCGCGGGCGCGTCTTCGAGGGCTGCATCATCGTCGGTGGGGGCCGGGTCGGGTGCGGGCAGGTCGCCTTTCACGGGCGGGCTTTCGCCCATCAGCATGCGGGTGATGGAGATCAGTTCATCGCGCATCTCGGCGCGCGGTGTGACGCGGTCGAGCATGCCGTGATCGAGCAGATATTCGGAGCGCTGGAAACCTTCGGGCAAGGTTTCGCGGATCGTCTGTTCGATGACACGCGGCCCCGCGAAACAGATCAGGGCGTTGGGTTCGGCGATCTGGACATCGCCGAGCATGGCGTAGGAGGCGGTCACGCCACCCGTCGTTGGGTGGGTGAGCACGACGATATAGGGCAGGTTTGACTCTTTGAGCATCTGCACGGCGACGGTGGTGCGC
>CAZPJO010000230.1:0-4788 GCA_964586895.1 uncultured Roseicyclus sp. | reverse complement strand
GATTGCACGCCAACGACCACGCGGTCGGGCCGCATGAAATCGTCGATCGCCGCGCCTTCGCGCAGGAATTCGGGGTTCGAGGCGACGTCGAATTCCGCCGCCGGGTTGGCCTTGGCCACGACCTGTTTCACCTTGCGGTTGGTGCCCACGGGCACCGTCGATTTCGTCACGATCACCGCGTAACCGGTCAGGGCCTGCGCCACCTCTTCGGCGGCGGCCATCACATAGGTCAGGTCCGCGTGCCCATCACCGCGTCGCGTCGGCGTGCCGACCGCGATGAACACCGCATCGGCCCCGTCCACCGCAGCCTTCAGGTCGGTCGTGAACGACAGCCGCCCCCCCTCGACATTCTTCGCCATCAACGCATCAAGGCCCGGCTCGTAGATCGGCACTTCACCAGCCTGCAACATCTCGATCTTGCGAGGGTCCTTGTCGACACACACCACCTCGTGGCCGAAATCCGAGAAACAAACGCCCGACACAAGGCCGACATAGCCGGTGCCAATCATGGTGATGCGCATGGTCTTTTTCCTAGTTGGAGAGCGGTCGCTGTGTCGGGTATGAGGCCGGGCCGGTCAAGGGCGCGGCCCGAACCTCAGCCCAGATAATCGGCCTCTGTCACCTGTTCGGCCCAGTCGGCGGTGCGCCCGTCCTCGGCCTCTTGAATGGCGATATGTTCCATCGGCTTGTCCGCGCTGGCCCCGTGCCAATGGCGCTCGCCGGGGGCGAAGGATATGACATCGCCGGGGCGGATGACCTGCTTGGGCTGCCCTTCGGTTTGCGCCCACCCTTCGCCGTCCGTCACGATCAGGGTCTGACCAAGCGGATGCGTGTGCCATGCCGTGCGGGCCCCCGGTGCAAACCGCACGCGCAAGGCACCGGTCCGGGCGGGTTGGGTGGGCTGCTGCAGCGGTATGATCGAAACCTCGCCCGAGAAATAATCCGCCGGGCCCGGCCCGGCGCTGATGTCAGTCTCGCGGGTTATCTTCATGGCAAACCTCCCTGTTTTCAGACGTTATAATAATCGCGATACCATGCGACGAACGATGCCACGCCCTCGGTCACCTGGGTCTGCGGCTTGTATTGCGTCAAGTGCTGCAAAAGGCTGGCGTCGGCCCATGTGGCGGGCACGTCGCCGGGCTGCATGTCCATGAAATTCTTCTCCGCTTCGCGGCCTGTGGCGGTTTCGATGGCCTCGATGAACTCCAGCAGCCGCACCGAATTGGAATTGCCGATATTCACGACCCGGTACGGCGCCACCGGCGACAGGGAATCCGCAACGACCGGGTCATCGCCTGGCACCGCCTCGATCAACCGCACGATCCCGTCCACCAGATCGGTCACATAGGTGAAGTCGCGCGACATGTCGCCGTGGTTGTAGACATCGATGGGTCGACCTTCGAGGATCGCCTTGGTGAATTTGAACAACGCCATATCGGGCCGCCCCCAGGGCCCATAGACCGTGAAGAACCGGAACATCGTCGTCGGCAGACCGTAAAGATGCGCATAGCTGTGCGCCATCGCTTCGTTCGCCTTCTTGGTGGCGGCATAGAACGACATCTGATGATCGGCGCGCATCGTCTCGGCATAGGGCATCTCGGTATTGGCGCCGTAAGCCGATGACGTGGACGCCAAAAGCGAATGGCGCGGCGGGAAGGCCCGCATCGCCTCCAACAGGCGGAAGGTCCCGATCAGGTTCGCCTCGACATAACTTTCGGGGTTCTCGATCGAATACCGCACCCCGGCCTGCGCGGCGAGGTGGATCACCGCTTCGGGGCGGTGCCGATCCATTAGATCATGCAGCACGCCGGGCGTCTCCACACGTTCGGTCACCGCGCTGAAGCCCGCGTTCTGCAACAGCATCGCCTGCCGCCGCTCCTTCAGGCTCACCTCGTAGTAATCCGTCATCGCGTCGAGGCCCACGACCCGCCAGCCATCGTCAAGCAAACGCTGACAAAGGTGATATCCGATGAACCCGGCCGCGCCGGTGACAAGCGCCGTGCGCGTCATGTGTCGTCCTCCGATCCGGGGTCTTCCGCGCTGTGCGGCCCGGTGATCCATTTCCATGAAGACGCGCACATTTCATCCAGGTTGCGCTGCGTGCGGAACCCAAGGATCTCCTCCGCCTTGTCGGCGCGCGCCACGTAAACAGGCACGTCGCCTGCGCGCCGCTCAGTCACGCGGTAGGGCACGTCGCGATTGCTGGCGCGTTTGTAGGCCGCCACCATCTGCAGAACCGAATGCCCTTC
Source organism: uncultured Roseicyclus sp. (assembly GCA_964586895.1). GTDB lineage: Bacteria > Pseudomonadota > Alphaproteobacteria > Rhodobacterales > Rhodobacteraceae > Gymnodinialimonas. Next base: position 2,539 of record CAZPJO010000230.1, on the reverse strand, counting down.
GCCCGTGCCAAGGTTCACCAGATGGGTCTGCCGCTTGTCCAACAGGGCCGACACCGAAAGCACATGGCCGCGCGCCAGATCATCGACATGGATGTAGTCGCGCATGCCGGTGCCGTCGGGCGTGTCATAATCGTCGCCGAATACCTGCAATTCCGCATGCTCACCGGCGGCGACCTTGGCAATATAGGGCATGAGATTGTTGGGCGTGTCGCGAGGATCTTCCCCGATCAGGGCGCTGTCGTGGGCGCCTGCGGGGTTGAAATACCGCAAAATGCCCACCGTCCACCTGTCATCGGCAGCGTGCAATTGGTTCAGGATCTGCTCGCCGGAAACCTTGGTTTGGCCATAGGGGTTCATTGCCCGGAACTCCGCCGTCTCGGGCGTCGGTGTCTCGTCGGGCACACCGTAAACCGTGGCCGAAGATGAAAACACGATCGTCCTGCAACCGGCCGCATCCATCACCCGCAACAGGGTGATCAGGCCGCCGATGTTCACGTCGAAATAATCAAGCGGGCGCTCGACGCTTTCCGCCACCGCCTTGAGCGCCGCGAAATGCACCACTGCGTCGAACTGATGCTCCGCAAACAGGCTGGCCAGCGTCGTGGCATCGCGCACGTCGGCCTCGGCCAGCGGCACCGGCTTGCCGGTCAGCGCTTCAAGCCGCGCGATGACCGAGCGGTTGGCATTCTGGAAATTGTCGAGGATCGTGACCTCATAGCCCGCGTCGACCAGCGCCACATAGGTATGCGACCCGATATACCCCGCCCCCCCGGTCAGGAGGATCTTCCCTGCCATTTTCTGGCTGCCCATCCGGTTCTCGCCCCTTTTGCACCCTGAAGTGCCACGGAACCACACACCGCGTCAAAGGCGAAACGGCATGGTCCTCCGGACGACACTCAAGGCAAGGCGATGCGTTTTGCGGCGGGGACAAGGTCGTTGATCCGGCGCAGATGCTCGGGCAAGCAGACCTTGGCAAAATCGTAATGCGCCCTCACATGGGCGCGCGCGTTCGGGCCAAGATGCGCATAGGTGCCGGGCCGCTCCAACACGTCCACAACCTTGCGCGCAATATCCTCGGGCTGAAAGAAGTCGGCCAGCAGGCCGGTTTCGCCGTGGGTGATCACCTCGCGCACCGGGGCCACGTCAGAGGCCACGATACGCGCGCCCATCGACATCGCCTCAAGCAGGCTCCATGACACGACAAACGGCACCGTCAGGTAGATATGGCAGCGGCTGACCTGGATGATCTTCTGGTAATCGGCATAGGGCACGCGCCCCAGGAAATGCACCCGGCTCCAATCCACACGGTCGCCGACCTCGCGCTCCATCTCGGCACGGTAGCCCCCGTTTGCACCGGATTTCTTTCCATAGGACACATCATTGCCCCCGATGATCAACGCCCGCGCATTGGGCCGCGCGTCAAGGATATGGGGAAGCGCGCGCATGAACGAATGGAACCCGCGCGTCGGCTCCATGTTGCGGGCCATGTAGGTGAAGATTTCATCGTCGCGCGTCACCGCCCGCCCCAATCGCCCAAGGGCCACCTTCGCGTCGGGATCCGGCAGAAGGTTGTCGGTGCGGATCCCGTCATGTTTGACGTAGATCTTGTCGCGGAACGTCTCGGGGAAGGTGTCGCACTGCCACTGCGTCGGCGAATGGCCCAGATCGACACTCTGGATATTGGCGAAGTTGACCGCGTTGCGGGCGTGCATCGTATAAGCCGCTTGTGGGCTTGGCGGAAACTCCGGATCGAACCCGACCGAGCCGCCGTTCGCCAGAAAGAAATATTCGAAATACCCGATGATCGGCACGTCGGCCCAGACCTGCTTGAGGAACGTCAACTCGCCCCACCCGACATGGCCCAGGATCACATCCGGCCTGAACCCCTCCGCCTTGAGCCGCTCGGCCGCTTGCGCACAGCCAAAGCCGTTGCCTGCGCATTCCTCCCAATATTGGGTAAGCGCATAGGCATGCTTGTCGGGCTTGTGATGCGTCTCATAGGGCACGATCCGCGCATCGGGCAGCTGCGGGACATCCTTGCGCTGGGTCAGGAACACCAACTCGTGCCCGCCCTGCGCCCGCAACCACGCAAAAAGCTCGCGGTACTGACCCGGGAAATTCTGATGCACAAAAAGAAGTTTCATCACTGGTCGGGCTGCTTGAACTCGTTGATCCTCGTGTCCCAGCCCCATGCGGCAGGTGCAAGGCGGAACTGCGGCGTCAGGGGGGCCAACGGGGTTTGGTGTTGCCGATCGCCCGCCTTTATGGGACCAGACCTTCTAAACATCGGGTAAAAAGGGGGATAGATCATGACCCTGACCACGAAACTCGCGTGGGACGACACCGTATTGCCGTTTCAACTCGACCGCTCGGATGTGCGCGGCCGGGTCGCGCGGCTTGATACCACGCTCAACCAGATCCTGGCGCAGCACGATTACCCCGCCCCGGTCGAGGCGATGGTGGCCGAGATGGCGCTTTTGACGGCGCTGATCGGGCAGACGATCAAGCTGCGCTGGAAGCTGTCGCTGCAGGTCCGCTC
>CAZPJO010000229.1:3855-4860 GCA_964586895.1 uncultured Roseicyclus sp. | reverse complement strand
GTGACCGCACAGACCCCCATCAGGTTGCCCACCCGGGTGTTGCGCAGGGTCAAAAGGTTTTCCGTCACGAAATAATCGTCGTCACTGTCCAGCCGCGCCACATCCGGCGGCAGGTTTGCAGCCGTCGGGATCAGCACCGCGTCATAGGCCGCCGTTGCGCTTTGGTACTCCGCCCGCAATTCGTGCAACCGGTGCCAGAGCGCGACAAAATCGGCCGCCTTCACCTCGGCCCCTTGCCGGAACCGGTCGCGGATGCGGTGGAACATCTTGTCGGGGTTCGCCTCGATCACCTTGCCCCAGGTCCCGTAGGCCTCGGCGGTGTAAAGCGACAAGGTGGTTTCCATCGCTTCGGTCACGGCGGGAATGTCGGCCGTGTCGATCCGCGCGCCCGCGTTTCCCAACCGCTCGACCGCCGATTGGAATGCCGCGCCGGGGGCCTCGCGCACGTCTTTGGACCATGGGTTGAGCACCAGCATCCGCATGCCCTCAAGCGACGCTTCCCGCAAATCGGGCGCGTCCGTATTGCCCATGATGGCGAACAATTCCGCGCAATCCTCGACGCTGCGGCAAAGCGGGCCGACCGTGTCGAACCGCGCGACCAGCGGCACCACGCCTTTCAACGACAATGCGTTATGCGTGGGCTTGAACCCCACCAAATCATTCCACGCCGACGGCAGCCGCACCGACCCGCCGGTGTCCGACCCGATGCCCGCCGCCGCCAACCCATGCGCGACGGACGCCGCAGCCCCCGACGACGAGCCGCCCGGCGCAAGTGCCGGATCGTTCACATTCGGCGGCGTCGCGGTGGACGGGTTCACCCCAAGTCCCGAAAACGCCAATTCGGTCATATGCGTCTTGCCAAGGCACACCAGACCCGCATGGGTCGCGTTGACGAGCACCTCGGCATCCTGCGTCGGCACACGGCCTTCCAGAAGGTTCGACCCCGCCTCCGTCACCACGCCTGCGGTATCGAACAGGTCTTTCCAGGAAATCGGCACCCCGTCC
>CAZPJO010000229.1:0-3845 GCA_964586895.1 uncultured Roseicyclus sp. | reverse complement strand
CCATCAAGCAACCCCCGCCGAATGCCGAATTTCGCGCGATCATGGGCGGCAATCGCCTCGGACAGGGCCCGGTCCCGCATGCGACGGGCGTATATACGCTCACCGGCGGGATGCGCCTTGGCGGTATCCAGATACGCCTCGGTCAGCTCGACCGGGTCAACGCGCCCTTCGCCAATGCCACGCCCGATGTCGCAGGCGCTTTTCCACATCCAATCCATAGGCATGTCCCCTTTTGCCGCAGCGAAACGCTAACGGCGGTGCGCGGCATGGACAATCCCTCCTCCGCCCCCATTATCAACGTCATGGCACAACGCGACGCGGATATCCTTATCGTTGGTGGCGGGCTCAATGGCCCCAGCCTTGCACTCGCCTGCGCGCAGGCCGGGCTCAGCAGCATCGTTCTGGATGCCCTGCCCGAGGCCACACGCATCGAACAGGGCTTCGATGGGCGCGCCTATGCGCTGGCGCTGGCGTCGGTGCGGATGCTCGGCGCTTTGGGGGTCTGGGACGGCGTGGCCGACAATGCGCAGCCGATGCTTGAGATCAAAGCCTCCGACGGGCGCGCAGGCGAAGGGGCGGCGCCGTTTTTCCTCCATTTCGACCATGCCGAGATCGAGGAAGGCCCGATGGGCCACATGTTGGAGGACCGCTACCTGCGCCGCGCGTTGCTCGACGCGATGGAGACCGCGCCGCTGGTGACCCACCGCCCCGGCACGCGTGTCGTGTCGCAGGGCCCCGGATCGGTGACGCTGGAAACCAGCGAAACCCTGCACGGACGCCTGCTTGTCGGCGCGGATGGCCGCCGCTCCGGCGTGGCCGAACGCGCCGGGATCAAGCGCACCGGTTGGGGGTATGACCAGACGGCTCTGGTCTGCGCCGTGGACCACGACCTGCCCCACAACGGCATCGCGCACCAATTCTTCATGCCCGGCGGGCCGCTGGCGATCCTGCCGCTGCCCGGCAACCGCTCTTCCATCGTCTGGTCCGAGACCGAGCCGCGCGCCAGCACCCTGGCCGCCGCCGATGACGAGACCTTCCTCGCCGCCCTGCGCCCCGCGTTCGGCGATTTCCTCGGGCAGATCACGCTGACCGGCAAACGCCACAGCTATCCGCTTGGCCTGTCGCTGGCGCAAAGCCTTGTCGGCGATCGGCTCGCGCTTGTGGGCGACGCGGCGCACGGCGTGCACCCCATCGCGGGACAGGGCCTGAACCTCGGGCTGCGCGACGTGGGCGCTTTGGCCGAAACCCTCGCGGATGCGAAACGCCGCGGCGAAGACATTGCCGCGCCGGATGTTCTAGCCCGCTACCAGCAATGGCGACGGTTTGACACCGCCGGGCTGGCGGTTGCGACCGACACGGTGAACCGCCTGTTTTCCAATGACAATTCTGCCCTGCGCGCGCTGCGTGATATCGGCATGGGTGTGGTCGGCGCGCTGCCCGGCCTGCGCCGTGGCTTCATCCGCGAGGCGGCGGGCCTGACCGGTGATCTCCCGCGCCTGATGCAGGGGCGGCCGCTCTGATCGGTTCACGGGCGAACGGGTCGCGCGCCCTTAATCGAGCTTGCGCGCTTCCTGTTCCAACATGATCGGAATGCCGCCCCGGATCGGATAAGCCAGATGCGCCGCCTTGGAGATCAGCTCCTGCGCCTGCGCATCATAGCTCAGCGGCGCTTGCGTCATCGGACAGACCAAGGCCTCCAACATCCGGCGGTCAATCGGCGTCTCGCTCATTGCATCCGCTCTTCGTCGCTGCCCGCGCGAAGGGCGAATTCCAGCAGCGTCACAATCGTCTCGCGCCGCGTGCTCAGCGATGGTGCCTCCAGCAATGCCTGCTTTTCCTCGGGCTCGAACGGGCACAGCATCGACAGCGAATTGATCAGCAATTCGTCATCCGCCTCTTTCAGGCTATCCCAATCCGTCGACAGGTCGAGCGCTTCGAAATACCGGCCCAGAAGGTCAAGGAATGGCTCCCGGTCAAACGCCTTATCCTCTTCCGCCGGGCCAAGGTCCGCGCCGAAGCCGTCCCACGATACGTCGCAGCGGCGGTAAGGTGTGAACCCCGTCACCTCCTGCTGGACGCGAAACCGCGACATGCCCGACAGGGTGATCATGTAGCGCCCGTCCTCGGTTTCCGAAAACTGGGTCAGCCGCCCGGCGCACCCGATGCTGTGCAGCTTGCGCTCGCCCCCGCCCGGCGCGTCATAGGGCTGTACCATCCCGATCAGGCGATGCGACGTCTTGAGCGTATCGTCCAGCATCTGAAGGTAACGCGGCTCAAACAGGTGCAGCGGAAGCCGCGCACGCGGCAGCATCAGCGCCCCCGGAAGGGGGAATACGGGAATTGTTTTGGGAAGATCGGCCGCAGTCATCATGCGAATGCACCTAGGCTCTTACTTGTGTTTGGCAACGCATAGGCCGCCTGTCTTGCGCAAAAATCACATGAAAATCATTGAACTCAGGCGACGACGCCCGTTCAGGGCAACGGGATCCTGCGGTTTGAGCGCCTCGAAAATGGTGAAAAGCTGCGTCTTTGCGGCGCTGTCGTTCCACTCCCGGTCGCGTTTGAAGAGGTCCAGCAATTGCTCGACCGCCTCTTCGACATTGCCATCGGCATGGAGCGCCTGCGCATAATCGAACCGCGCCTGATGATCGTCGGGGTTCGCTTCGACCGCGGCCTGCAGATCACCCAACGGGCCCGCACCCGCCGCTTGCCGCGCCAACGCGATCTGGGCGCGCGCGGCTTCGATTTCGGGCGCGTTGAAGATCGTGTCGGGTGCCGTGCTCAGAAGTGCCTCCGCCTCATCCACCTGATCCATCGCCAGATGTGCGCGCGCCAGACCACCCATCGCGGCGGCATTGTCCGGCTCTTCACCCAGGATTGCGGCAAAGGTCTGCGCGGCGTCGCTGGCCGCCCCCTGCGAAAGCATCTCTTCGGCCGCCTCAAGCGCTTCGCCAAGGCCCCCGTCACTGCCGGCCATATCGGTCAGCTTCTTGATGAAATCGCGGATCTGACTTTCCGGCACCGCGCCCTGGAACATGTCCACCGGACGGCCTTCGACAAAGCCCACAACCGTCGGGATGGATTGCAACGGCAGGCCCTGCTGCGCCAGCGCACCGGCAAGGCGTTGTTCGGCATCGACGTCGATCTTGACCATCTTCACCCGGCCCTTGGCCTCGGTGACGATCTTTTCCAACATCGGACCCAGCGTCTTGCACGGGCCGCACCATGTGGCCCAGAAATCGACGATCACCGGCACCTCGGCACTTGCCTCGATGACATCGGCCATGAAGGTGGCTTCGGTCCCGTCCTTGATCAGGTCGGCGGGGGCGGCGGCGGTGTCGGTTCCGAATTCAAGCATGTCTCGCTCCATCTGGTTGGGCGTGTTGCTGTGTATATGCGTAATCCGGGCTGCGGTGCCAAGGGCACCCGACGGATGCGGCGGAAGTTTTCGCCCGGCTCAAAGATCGAACGTCGCAAAGACCGGCGCATGATCGGACGGCTTTTCCCACCCCCGCACATGGCGCAACACGCGGCTTGAATGGCCCGCGTTCGAGATATCGCGCGTGGCCCAGATGTGGTCCAGCCGCCGCCCCTTGTCGGCCTCGTCCCAATTGGGCGAGCGATACGACCACCAGCTGTAAAGGTTGCCCTCGGGGATATCCTGCCGCGTGATGTCGACCCAATCACCCGCCTCTTGCGCCTCGGAAAGATGCTCCACCTCGACCGGCGTATGCGACACCACCTTCAGCAATTGCTTGTGGTTCCACACGTCATCTTCACGTGGCGCAATGTTGAGATCCCCAACCAAAATGGCCTTGTCCGGTGTGTCGCCGCGCGCCCAATCC
>CAZPJO010000228.1:0-4863 GCA_964586895.1 uncultured Roseicyclus sp. | reverse complement strand
CGCGATCTGTTGGATCGGCTGCTGGCGGCACAGACCTATGACATGGGCTTTTCGACGGTGGAATATGTCGCCTCGGCGCTTGTGGATCTGGATTTCCACGATGGCGATGCGGGTGATGACCCGATGCAGTCGCAGCAGCGAACCCTTGAGCGGATCGGCATGCCGCACGCGATCGAGATGCGGCACCGCACGCCGCAATTCGCGCATGTGTTTGCGGGCGACGGATATTCCAGCGGCTACTACAGCTACATGTGGTCGGAAGTGATGGATGCGGATGCGTTCGAGGCCTTTGAAGAAGCCGGCGGCGCGTTCGACCCGAAAATGGCCAAGGCGCTCGAAACGCATATTCTTTCGGCTGGCGGCAGTCAGGAGGCGGACGTGCTTTATACGGCGTTCCGGGGGCGGATGCCGGGGGTTGAGGCGCTTTTGAAGGGGCGCGGGCTGGACAGCGCGGCGTGACGGGCGCGCGGCGGTCGGGCGACATGCGGAGTTCTGAAGTCCGTTGACTGTCCTTTCCCGGGGCGCGCGCAGATGCGCGAAATTTGCGCCCTTAGTCGAAGACCTCGTCTGCTTCGACGCCCCAGATCGCGCTGGCCTGAACCCAGCCGCGATACCCGCCGACTTCCATCAAGCACCAATCGGGCTGACATTCGCGCAGGCGTCCGGTGACGCCCAATTCGGCATGGGCGCGCACGGTGGACGTTTGATCGGGGCGGGCATGGAGGGGGAGCATATCGACCTCGACAATCGCGGTGCGTTCCCCTGACAGAAGCGAATAATGCATCCAGCCGCCAGCGCCGTCCCGATCAACCACGCGCCGCCAATGGCCGTGCTCGGCGACGATCATCATCGGCATGTTGCGACGGGTGAACACCCAATCGATGCGGTGGCTGCGCGAAGGGCCGCGCCGTGCGTTGCCTTCGGACGCGCGCATGGAGACGTAGCGGGGGATTTCGAATCCGGTGACCGGACCAACACGTTCGGGGGCAGGATCTGCTTCGGTCGAGGCCAGCACGACGTCGGTCTGGGCCAGTGTGGGGGAAGGGGCCAGCGCGAGCGCGCAAAGGCAAAGTGTAACAAGGCCTGCAATGGCGTTGTGCATGTGTCCTGCCTTCGTTCCGATGACCCCGAAGGATCGGCGTATCCTCAATCGTCCTGGTGATCTTGCGCCACCGGTGACGATAGGAGAGTGTCATGGTGTAGGGTCAAAACCAAGTGTTCGGAGACAGGGCATGGCAGGTGAGCGGTTGAGTGTTGTCGTTACGCGACGGTTGCCAGAGGCAGTCGAGACGCGGATGAGCGAATTGTTCGACGTGGAATTGCGCGAAGATGACCGCCCGATGAGCCGCGAGGATCTGGTCGCGGCGATGGGTCGGGCCGATGTTCTGGTGCCGTGCATCGCTGATCGGATCGACGGGGGCATGTTGGGGCAGGCGGGTGATCGGCTCAAGCTGATCGCGAATTTCGGGGCGGGGGTCGATCATATCGACGTCTCCACCGCGCGGCAGCGGGGCGTGTTGGTCAGCAATACGCCGGGCGTGATGACCGATGACACGGCCGATATGGTGATGGCCTTGATGCTTGGCGTGTTGCGCCGCGTGCCCGAGGGCATGGCCGTGATGCAGGCGGGCAATTGGGAAGGCTGGTCGCCGACGGCATTCATGGGCGGGCGGATCGCGGGCAAGCGGTTGGGTATTTTGGGCATGGGCCGTATCGGGCAGGCGGTGGCCAGCCGTGCGGGCGCGTTCGGGATGCAGGTGCATTACCACAACCGCCGACGGTTGCATGCCGATACCGAGGCGGATTTGCAGGCGACCTATTGGGACAGCCTGGATCAGATGATCGCGCGGATGGATGTGATCAGCGTGAATTGTCCGCATACGCCGAGCACGTTTCATTTGATGAACGCGCGGCGGTTGAAGTTGATGAAGCCCGAGGCGGTGATCGTGAACACGTCGCGGGGCGAGGTGATCGACGAAAACGCGCTGACCCGGATGCTGCGCGCCGGAGAGATCGCGGGGGCGGGGTTGGACGTGTTCGAGAAGGGGCGCGAGGTGAACCCGCGTCTGCGTGACCTGCAAAACGTGGTGTTGTTGCCGCATATGGGATCGTCGACGCGCGAGGGGCGGATCGAGATGGGAGAGAAGGTTTTGATCAATATCAAGACCTTCGCCGATGGGCACCGGCCACCGGATCTGGTTGTGCCGGCGATGCTGTGAGCGGGTGGCAAGATGCCTGAGCGCCAGGACCCGCCGCTTCGCGCGCCAGAGCGACCTGTGTTGCAGGGCGAGCGGCGCGAGGATGCGGGCCGCCGGCTTGGGCCCGGACTGCGCGGCGCGATTTTTGCGATTTTAGGGGTGATTTCCCTCGCTGTAGGGGCCTGGGATCTTGTGCGCGGGGGCGGGGTGAACCCGGCCTTGCCGCCAGCCGTGGGGGCCGCCGAAGAGGTCGCATTGGTCACGGCGGGGGTTTACGTTTCGCTGCGCGCGATCAACGCGGCGCTGTCTGCTGCGCAGGAGGTCGAGGTCGGAGCCTCCATCGGGGCGCAGGCGAGTTTGCAGCCTTTGAAGGTGTTGGAACCGGTGGACGACACGGTCGAACGCGTCGCGGATGTGGTGTTTGCCGTGGCCGCCGGGGCCGCGTTGGCCACGGTGGGTTTGCAGCCCGTTGCGGCGATTGGGTTGATCGTTCTGGGCGTGGGGTTGATCGGTTTCGGCTTGGCCAGCGGGTCGGCGGCGCGCGCGAGCCTGCGGGCGGTGCGACTGGGCGGCGCGCTGGGGCTGGTTCTGCCGTTGGTGTTTGCGGGGGGCGTGTGGTTGGGCGAGGTCGCGACGCAGGCGCAATGGGACGCGGCAATGGTCGAGTTGGACGCGGTGGCCGGAGAAGCGCGGGTGTTGATCGGGTCGGGTGAGGCGGAAGTGTTGGACGCAGCGCAGGGCGAGGAAGGCATGATTTCGGGCTTTGTGTCGGCGATCACGGGCGCACGGGAATCGGTGCAGGGCTATGTCGAGGCGGCGGCGATTTTCACGCGCGAGGCGGATACGTTGTTTTCGGCGACGCTGACGATCATCGGGGTTTTCGTACTGCGGGTGCTGGTGTTGCCGGTGCTGTTGTTGTGGTCGGTGATGTCACTTGTGCGACGGAGCGTGGAATGAGGCGGCGGGAAATCCCGACTACACCGACCGGGCGGCGCGTGGCAGGCTGGGGCCATTCATTTCATCCGGGAGCTTTGACACATGACATTTGTAAAAACCCTTTTGGCCAGTATGGCCGCCCTTGCCACCTTGGCCCCGACCGTCGCGGCCGCTGACAGTTGCTGGTGGCACAATGGATCGCTGATGCGTCTGTCGGCTTATGGCGAGGGGCGGGCGTTTCACTATGAAAACCCACGTGAACAATTGGCGGCGGCGGGGGTGCAGCCCGGCACGATGTTGTTCAACGGGCGCAATCAGGGTGGATATTATTCCGGTGCGGCGCAGGTGTTTTCGTCGTCCTGCCCGGGTCAGCCGTTGATGTATGAGGTTGCCGGGCCGGTGGGTGCGAACCAGACCAGCGTGACGCTTTATGGCACGCGCGAGGTGCGCAACGGGTGCTATGGCACCGGGCAATATGTGCAGGACGTGTTGACGTTCACCTACGCGTTTCAGTGTTGATGTGATGTCGGGCGGGGAGACGCTCGGGCTTGCGCCATCGCCCCTCCCGCCCTCCCGCGGCGGGGCGACAGGAGATGATGCGCAAGGGGGGCGATGTGGAGCGTTTAGGTTTTTTTGGCAAGATGAAAGGGTGGGTCGGCGTCGGTGTTCTGGCGGCGGTGGCCGTTGCTGCGTGGTTGGTTTGGCCACAGGGGGAGCGGGAGGTTCGGTTCGTTTTTACGGAGCTGGATACCGCTTTGGCAGAGGCGGTGGCGGAGGATCCGGATGTCGGGTTTCTGCCAAGGGCGGAATTCGAGACGATTTGGTTGGAGGACGGTGAGACACTGGGCGTCACGGGGCGGGCGCGGTGGTTCAGCGTTGGAGCCGGGGCCTATACCTTGCCGTTCGTTGATCTGCGCGCGGAGATTGCATTGGAGTCGGGGTTTTGGGAGCTGCGGGGTGGCGGTGTTGGCGTGGCTCGGGTTCGGCTTTTGGAAGCCCGACGGTTGGCGACAGACACGGCCCCGGAGCGGCCCGAGAGTGATGCGAACCGGGCGGGGTGGGAGCAACTGCTGCCGCGTCTGTTCGACCGGGTTAAGCCACTTGGGGCGGTGGATGTGGATGCGGATCAGTGGCAGATCGCGGCGGTGGCGCGGGACGGGGCCGCGCTTGTCTTTACGCTGAGGCACGCGCCGTAGGGCGGTCCATGTCGCTTTTCCGCGTGTTTCGGTCGGGTCGGTCAGGCGCGCTGTCGCGGGTTTGGGGCAGGTAGGGTTTGACCAGATTTGCCCGGAGCGCGCGCGCCATGAAAACCCAAGTGAAAGCCCTTGTCGTTGGTGGCGGAGCCGTTGGTACATCGATTGCCTATCATCTGGCCAAGGCCGGGTGGGACGATGTGATGTTGCTGGAGCGTGACGAGTTGACGTCCGGGTCGACGTGGCACGCGGCGGGGTTGTTGCCGTTGTTCAACATGTCGTTCGCGACGAGCCATATCCATGATTATTCGGTGAAGTTCTACAAAACGCTGGAGGAAGAGACGGGCCTGAACGCAGGCTTTGCTGTCGTGGGCAATCTGCGCATGGCCCAGACGCAGGCGCGTATGGATGAATACATGCTCTATGCCGCGACGGCAGAGACCTGCGATGTGCCGTATGAGTGGCTGTCACCATCCCAGATCAAGGACCGCTACCCGCTGGTACGGACCGAAGACCTGAAAGGCGCGATCTACCAC
>CAZPJO010000227.1:0-4876 GCA_964586895.1 uncultured Roseicyclus sp. | reverse complement strand
CGTTGGCAACGTTCATGATCTCGCCCATGTAATCGGCGGCGTTGCGGCTTTCCGCGGCGGCCATGGCGAGCATGATCAGCGCTGCGGCGTCATAGGACTCAGCCGAGAACGGCGAGGTGCCGTCAAAGCCCGCTTCGTCGGCCATGCCCTGATAGATGGACGCGCCTTCGCTGTCGGTGCCGGGGTTCTGACCGAACGAGCCGTCGATGTCGGAGCCGAAATTGTCGACAAGCGCCTGGGACACCATGCCGTCGGGGAAGACGAATGTGTCGAACGCGCCGGTGTCGAGCGAGGCCTGGATCACGCCGGAGCCGCCCTGGTCGACATAGCCCGCCACCACAAGCGCGTCGCCACCGGCAGAGGCCAGCGCGCCGACTTCAGCGGAGTAATCCGCGCGGCCATCTTCATGGGCGGCGGAGAGCGTCACGGTGCCACCGGCCTCTTCAAAGGCGGCGGTGAAGGCATCGGCGAGGCCCTGACCGTAATCGTTGTTGGTGTAGGTGACGGCAACGGTGTCGATACCGCGTTCCATGATGATCTCGGCCATCACGACGCCCTGGCGCGCATCGGAGGGGGCCGTGCGGAAGAACAGACCATTGTCTTCGGCGGTCGACAGGCCCGGCGATGTCGCGGAGGGCGAGATCATGACCATGCCGTTGGGCACGGCGACATTGGCCAGGATGGAGCCGGTGACGCCGGAGCAATCCGCGCCCACGATCCCGTGCACGTTGTCGGATGTGATCAGACGCTCGGCGGCGGCCTGGGCGGCGGAGCTGTCGACGCAGGTGCTGTCGGCGCGCACGGCCGTCACGGCGGCACCACCAAAGAGCGCGCCTGATTCCGTCACTTCGGCCATCGCAAGCTCGGCCCCGTCGGCCATTGCGGGGGTGATCGATTCAATCGGGCCCGTGAAGCCCAGGATCACACCGAGCGAGACGTCGCCCTGATGACCGTCGGCCATTGCGGCACCGGTCAGCGCCCCGAACATTGCAGCGGTTGCGGCGGATGCCAGCAAGAACTTTTTCATAACCTTAACTCCCTGTACCTGGGCCTTGGTGGCCCTTGATGCGCGGCAGATTAGCGGTGCGTCGCGCAAAGGGAAAGAGGTCAAAGCGAGAGGTGCGCCGAGGGCGCAAAAGCGGGGCATTCGCGCGAAAACATGCGGATAACTTGCGCAGCGGCGGTGAACCTGCTGCAAAGGGCGCGCAACAGGGTGAGGGACACAAACACATGGCGGCACCGACAAATGAATTGAAAGCAAATCTTGCCGCGGGGCGGGTGCAGCGCGGGCTGTGGTTGAACCTTCCGGGCATGGTTGTGGCCGAAATGGCGGGCCGGGCCGGGTTTGATTGGTGCCTTGTCGATGGCGAGCATGGGCCGTGGGACCCGTCCGCGATCCGCGATCAATTGATCGCGCTGGAGGCCACAGGCACGCCTGCGGTCGTGCGCGTGCCGATGGGCGAGGATTGGGTGATCAAGCAGGCGCTCGACCTTGGGGTGCAGACCCTGTTGGTGCCCATGGTCAATTCCGCCGAAGAGGCCCGCGCGATCGTGCGGGCCTGCCGCTATCCGCCCGAGGGTGTGCGGGGCATGGGCGCAATGGTCGCGCGCGCCGGGCGGTTCGGCGCGACGCAGAATTACCCGGCGACGGCCAATGCGCAGATCTGCATTCTGGTGCAGGCCGAAAGCAGGGCCGCGATAGAGGATCTGGAGGCGATAACGGCGGTGGACGGCGTGGACGGCGTGTTCATCGGGCCCGCCGATCTGGGTGCAGATATGGGATATCGCGATGATCTGGCCAATCCGGCGCTTTGGGACACGATCAGTGCCGGGGTCGCCACGATCCGCGCAGGCGGCAAGGCGGCGGGGATCATCGTCAGCGGCGCGGAGGCGGAGGCGCGGATGCTGGATCTGGGGGTGACGTTCCTGGGCTGCGGCGCGGATGTGGCCCTGTTGCAAAACGCCCTTGCCGGTTTGGCACGCCCATGAAGGTTGCGCTGAAACACGGCGAGGCGCATGCAATGTTCGACGCAGAGGCCGGAAATATCCCGGTCTGGCAGGTCGGCGGGCGCACGCCGCTTCATGCCGCCCCGTGGCGCGAGGAAGCCGAGGTGCAGGACAATCCCGATGTCCTGCCGATGGAAAAGCGGTTGGCGGGGGATTTCTTCTGCATGCCGTTTGGTCGCGATGATGTGGCGGATTATCCGCTGCATGGGCCGACGGCGAATGCGCCATGGGAGGTGCTGCGCGAGGAGGGCAACCGCGTGGTCGCCACCACCACTTTGGACCGGTTCGGCGGCGCGGTGGTGGTGAAGGACATCACGCTGATCGGGAACGTGATGTTGCAACGTCACATCATCGACAAGGGCGCGGGCGAGATCACCTTCGCGCATCACCCGATGGTGCATATGGCGGAAGGCGGGCGGCTTTCGTTCAGCGCGAAACGCGCCGCGATGACCGATCCGACATGGCAGCATCCGGACAGTAATTACTGGTCTGTCAATCAGTTGCGAGGTGATCTTCATCTTGAATTGGAAGGCGGCGGGCAATGGGACGGCAAGACCTATCCCGCGGGCCACGTGACGGAGGATTTCTGCGTTCTGGTGGAGGCGCGGGGCAGCACGCTTGGCTGGACCTGTGTGATGCGCAATGCCGAGGATGACATGTTGTTGGTGCTCAAGGATCCGGCCGAGATGCCGGTCACGATGCTGTGGCTGTCGAACGGCGCACGGGATTTCCCGCCGTGGAACAGCCGCCATACCGGCGTTCTGGGCATTGAAGATGGCTGCACCTTGGGCGGGCAGGGGTTGAAGGCGGCGCGGGGCGACAATCCGCTGCGCGCGATGGATGTGCCGACAACGATCCCGCTGGGGCAGATGCACACGATCCGCCACGCGATGGTGTCGCTGCCGCGGCCGCCGGGGTGGTCGGATGTGGTGGAGCTGCGCCTGCACAAGGGGGAGCTGCACCTGCGCGAGGCGGGGGGTGGCACGCTTTCGGTTCCGTTCCCGGAGGGGCATTTTGACTGAGCCTACGACGCCCATGATCCTGGTCGATGCCGATGCCTGCCCGGTCAAGGACGAGATCTACAAGGCGGCCTGGCGGCACGGTATTGCGGTGCGTCTGGTGGCGGGGTCCTACCTGCGCCATCCCGAGCATCCGTTGATCACGATGCAGATGGCGGGTGACGGGTTCGACGCCGCCGATGACCTGATCGCGGAAGCTGCGGGGCCGGGCGCGTTGGTGGTGACGGCGGATATCCTGTTGGCCGAACGGTGCCTTGAAAAGGGCGCGGCGGTGATGGACCCGAAGGGGCGCGCGTTCACCAGGAACTCCATCGGATCGCAGGTTGCGACGCGTGCGATCATGGCCGATCTGCGTGCGGGCCTTGACGGGCAGGGCATCGGCGGCGCGAAACCGTTCAGCAAAGCGGACCGTTCGGCGTTCTCCAATGCGCTGGAGACTGCGCTGAGGCGCTTGAAATAGGCGGCGAAGGGGCGTAGAGCCGCGCCTTGGTTATGAAGGTAGTCGCATGTCGTTCACCCTTGCCATCGTCGGTCGGCCCAATGTCGGGAAATCGACCCTGTTCAACCGGCTTGTGGGCCGGAAGCTGGCCCTGGTTGACGACCAGCCGGGCGTGACGCGCGACCTGCGCGAGGGCGACGCGCGATTGGGGCCGTTCCGGTTCACGGTGGTCGATACTGCCGGATTGGAAGACGCCACCGACGACAGCCTGCAAGGACGCATGCGGCGGCTGACTGAACATGCGGTCGAGATGGCCGATGCGGCGCTTTTCGTGATCGATTCGCGCGCGGGCGTGACGGCGGCGGATGAATATTTCGCCGATATCCTGCGCAAATCCGGCAAGCCGGTGCTTCTGGGCTGCAACAAGGCCGAGGGCAACGCGGGACAATCGGGGATGATCGAGGCCTATGGTCTGGGCCTGGGCGAGCCGATCGGGTTGAGCGCGGAACATGGCGAGGGGATGAGTGATCTGGCGGCCATGTTGGGGCCATTGATCGACGCCAAACCGGTGGAAGAGGCCGAGACAGACGTCGATATCGAAGGTGAAGAACGCGTCATAACCCGTTCGAAACCCTTGCAAATCGCCGTTGTCGGACGGCCCAATGCGGGCAAGAGCACGTTGATCAATCAGATCATCGGCGAAGATCGCCTGCTGACCGGGCCCGAAGCGGGGATCACGCGCGATGCGATTGCGCTGCCGTTCGAATGGGACGGCGTGCCGATGAAGATCTTCGACACCGCAGGCATGCGTAAACGCGCCAAAGTGCAGGAAAAGCTGGAAAAACTGAGCGTGGCGGACGGGCTGCGCGCGGTGAAATTCGCCGAGGTGGTTGTCGTGTTGCTGGATGCCGCGATCCCGTTTGAAAGCCAGGATCTGCGGATTGCCGATCTGGCCGAACGCGAGGGGCGCGCGGTGGTGATCGCGGTGAACAAATGGGATATCGAGGGCGAAAAACAGCAAAAGCTCAAGGACTTGCGCGTGGGCTTCGAGAAGCTTCTGCCGCAGCTCAGGGGGGCGCCGCTGATCACGGTATCGGCCAAGACCGGCAAGGGGCTTGACCGGTTGCACGCCGCGATCATGCAGATCCACGAGACGTGGAACACCCGCGTGACGACCGCGAAACTGAACCAATGGCTGATCGGGATGACCGAGGCGCATCCGCCGCCCGCGCCGGGGGGACGGCGCATCAGGTTGCGTTATATGACGCAGGCCAAGACGCGGCCGCCGGGCTTTGTGGTGATGTGTTCGCATCCCGACAAGCTGCCGGAGGCCTATTCGCGGTATCTGGTGAACGGATTGCGCGAGGATTTCGACATGCCCGGCACGCCGATCCGGCTTTGGATGCGCAGC
>CAZPJO010000226.1:0-4887 GCA_964586895.1 uncultured Roseicyclus sp. | reverse complement strand
GCTGTGGCACGAGGAAAACCCCGATGTCGAAGGCCACGATCACGAGAAGGTCGAACCGACCGCCGAGCATACCAAACTGGCCGAGCGCCGCGTGAAGCTGGGGCTTCTGCTGGCCGAATTGGGTCAGAAGAACGATGTGCAGGTCTCGGATGCCGAGATGACGCAGGCGATCATGACCCAGGCGCGTCAATACCCCGGGCAGGAACGCGCGTTCTTCGAGTTCATTCAGCAGAACCAGGCCGCGCAGCAGCAGGTCCGCGCGCCCCTGTTCGAGGACAAGGTCGTCGATTTCATTGGCGAGCTGGCGAAAGTGAGCGAAAAAGAGGTCTCCAAGGATGATCTCAAGGCCGCTGTGGACGCGCTTGACGAAGAATAAGCCGGATTGACGTTACGGAAACAAAGCGCGTCGCCTCTTGGCGGCGCGTTTTTTTTGCGTGTAGGCAGGTATCCCATGGCAAAGGATGTCTGGATAGAACAGCAGGTCCGCCTGCGCGCGCCCCGGCCCTCGGATATCGAGGTGCATCTTGGCGTGCCGTATTCGCGCGAGATCCACATGATGTATGGCGGTGATCCCGAGATCCCGACAACGCCAAGCCGCGCACGCTCGGAACGGTGGTATGCGTGGCTGTGTGATCATCCCTTTGCCCGTGTGATCGAGGTGGAGGGCCGGGTCGTGGGCGAGATCCGCCTGCATTCCCATGATGATGAGACCCGCGCGGCCCGGCTTGCCGTGGGCTTGTTCGCCGAGACGGACCTTGGCCGGGGCTATGGCCGTTGCGCAATCCAGCAGACCCTGTGCCATGGCTTTGATGAGATGGGGTTGAACCTGATTGATCTGCGGGTTTTGGCGTTCAACACACGCGCGATCCGATGCTACACGGCCTGCGGGTTCGAAACGATCGCCCGCCTGCCGCGGGCCCTGAAACTGGGCGATGTCTGGCATGACGATCTGCTGATGGAGATCACGTCCGAGCGGTTCGGGGCGCACTCGGTTCAGGCCCCGTAACCCCAATCCCATCAATATCTTGCGCCAACCTGTTATCCGATAACGGGCGCAGGCGTTTGCATAACAGCGTGCAGGTTGGCCAGTTTGGCACAAGCGCCGATCAACGGCCGTCCGATTTTATACACGTCTTATTCATATCACGCCCTTATTCGAGGCCTTGACCCATGTTGAAACCCGCCCTCCTTGCCCTTGCTGGACTGGCCGCAACCGTCCCCGCCGCCATCGCCGACACCAATCTTCCGCTGTTACCGCGCCCCGAGCTTGGGCACGATTTTGATCCCTTTGCCGCGCCTGCGCCAACCCATGGCACGGTCGATCTCTGTGGCCGGTTCGGGGTTGCGTGCAGCATCCCCTTTGCCGCGCCCCGCGATGGTCTTGGCGATCTTGGCGATCTTGCGGAACTCCTCCCGCTGGCTCAGGCCGACGCCGCCAAACGTTGGGCGCTTCATGTGGAGCAATGGGCCCGGATCGCCGACCTCAGCCGCGAAGGCCGCCCGCATTCCGCGCACCCGCTGTCCAATTTGCCCACGTTGCCGGATGGCTTCGGCTGGCGGCCCGATCGTATGGCCGACATCATGGCGCTCATGGACGATGTGCAGGACCGCCTCGCCGAAGGCCCTGCGCCGCGCCGCGCCCTCCCGCTCTGGCTGCACCCGCAGGGGCCCCATTTCGAGCCCTTCTCTGTTCGGCCCGCTCCCGGTCCGCAACTCCACGGCCAATCCATCCTAATCCTACCCCGACACTGAGCCTTCACCCCTCCCTTGTCCCGTCCCGCGCGGGGCAGGGTACCTTCAGAAAATCCATTTCAAACCAATCGAGTAGACCCCATGATCCATAAACTTCCCCTTGCCGCCGCGCTGATCGCCGCCCTTGCTACCCCGGCCTTCGCGCAGGATATTTCCGACATGCTCAACCCCCGCGCCGTGATCGCCGACATGGGCCTTGGCGCGATCCTGCAGCGTCCCGAAGTGACCCCGGTCGCTCCCGCCGCCGCTGTCACCGAAATCGCCACCCTGCCGCGCGCCAATGCGGTCCTGCGCTCTCCGCGACCCGTCCTGCGGCCCGCCGCGCGCCCGGCCCATACCGCCGCCGCGCCCATGCCCGCACCGTCGCAAAGCGCCGACATCGCGGGGCTCATCGCCGCGATGGACGTGGCCGCCGCGCAAACCCCCGCAGGTGCCAACACGCTGGTGATTTCGGGCGGTAATACGCGCGTGGTGGCAAGTGGCGACACTGCCGTTATCCGCGCCGATGCGCCCGCGCCGCGCCTGACCCTGTGGCAGCGCATCTTCGGTCAGTAGGCGACACATCCCGCCGTCCCCGCCGCGTCCGGTTCCCCGCCCGGGCGCGGTGTTTTGTCTTGCACGCAAATTCCACCCCTCCGAAAAACCATTTGGCGAAAAAAAATCGCCCCGTTATCGTTTTGGTCAAGTTTGGCGGGGCAGGGTTTCCGCAGTTTGGAGACGCCGCACCACCCGTTATCGTGACGCGACACCACGTCTTATTTCGGCGGGCCGCCCCCCTTCGACGGCCCCCACCCACAGGAAGGATCCCCCGCAATGCGTCTGATGACGGCAAGCGCAATCGCAGTATTGGCCACCGGCGGCGCCGCTCTGGCCTGCCCGAATTCTCAATTGGCGCGCACCAGTTTCAGCTATGATGGCGCGCAGCTTGCCAATGGCCTGAACTTCAACGTCCAGGCGCAGGGGGGCTTTACGCTCGATCAATGTGGCCTTGGAACGCTTGGGTTCGGGCAATTCGCGGCCGTGCCGGATGTGACGCTTGAGTTGAGCAATATGGTCGGGCGCGAGCTTGAGCTGTTGGTCAATTCAAGCTGCGATCCCGCGATGCTTGTCTACGATGCCACGGGGCAATGGTTCTTCAACGATGACAGTGATGGCCTGCAACCGGGCATGCGCCTGAACTCGGCGGCGGCGAGCGGGCGCGTCGATGTGTGGATCGGCACCTATTCCGGCGGCGGTTGTCCGGCCAATCTGACGGTGCGTTCTGTGGGCTCGGGCCCTGCGCCGCAACCCGTTCCGGTGCCTCAGCCCGCGTTGGCCTGCCCAACGTGGGAGGTGCCGGGCCCGGCACTGGAATTCAGCGCGAGCCAGATCGTGCAACCGCTCAGCTATATCGCGCAGGCCACCGGCGGCACGAATGTCGGCGCTTGCCCCGGGGTGGAAGGCGGCGGCACGGCCAGCCAGGTGCCGCAATTCTCGGTCACATTGTCCGAAATGCAGGGCCACAACCTGACCCTGCGGGCCAACGCGGAATGCGATGCGACCCTGCTGGTCAACGGCGCGGACACGACCTGGTATTACAACGACGATGGGCAGGGGAACCTGCAACCAGAGCTTACAATCACCGAACAAATGGCACTGAACGGGCGGATCGACGTCTGGGTCGGCACCTTCTCGGGCGAAACCTGCCCCGGCACCTTCACCTTGCAGGCGGTCCCCGTGGCGCAGCCCGCACCGGTTCCGGTCCCTGCTCCAGCACCTGTCCCGACACCCGCGCCAGCCCCGACACCCGCGCCCGCACCAACGCCCGCGCCGGCCCCGGCACCAACCGCTGCGCCCGATCCCACGCAAACCGGCGGCTGCCCGACCACGGCGCTGGAAGGCACGCCCGTGATCCTTGACGGGTTGGAGCTTTATTCCCCCGACAGCTTCACGGTGCAGGCCGGTGGCGTGACCGCATTGAGCAGTTGTTCGGGCCTGCCCGGATCGGGCGTGATCAACGCGCGGCCCAATTACAGCTTCCAGCTTTCGGGAATGGAAAGCTATGGCCGCCTTGAAGTGGAGGTCAGCAGCGATTGCGACACCACGATCCTGATGCATGACGCGCAGGGCAATTGGCATTTCGATGACGATTCCGGTGGCGGCACTCAACCCGAGCTGAACCTGACCGATACTGCCGCCCTTAACGGTCGCGTCGATATCTGGGTCGGCACCTTCGGCGCCGATATTGCCTGCCAGGCCGACATCGAGATGGAGACTTGGAATTTCTGACCCGTTTCCGGGTCGGGGGAACCTCTGACCCGTCCGCGGGTCGGGTGAACCTCGGGGTCCCGATCCTCTGGTCTGGGCCCGAGTTCAGGCCGGAAATCCAAAGGCCGGTCGGGGTTCCCGTACTTTCGTCAGCCCCCCGAATGTGGACGATGTCCTTAGGGTCCAGCGTGGCGCTATCCCACGATCACGACCCTGAAAAACCCTTGCTTTGTCTCTGTTGCAGGACAGAAGAACCAAATTTTTGCAATCCTTTTGAGCATCGATAAACACCCCCGGAGAACACCATCATGAAAAAACTTCTTGCCGCCGCAGCCCTTCTTTTTGGCACCACCGGTCTTGCCGCCGCCTGTCCCGATTACGGCTATCAGGGTCAGCAGACGGGCTATGCCACGGGTCAGGATCTGTACCTGCCCAACAGCTACAACACGACCGCTGGCGGCGCGTTCGATCTGTATTCCTGTGGGTTCACCAATGCGGGCAATTTCACCGTCGCGCCGAATTTCGAGTTTCGCCTTGATGGTCTTGAGGCCTACGGTCGGCTTGAGATCCGCGCGCAGGGCAATTGCGACACCGTGCTTTTGATCAACGATTCCAACGGCAACTGGACCTGGAACGATGACAGCTACGGCCTCAACCCGGCCGTCAATTTCAGTGGCCCGCGGTCGGGCACCTATGACATCTGGGTTGGCACGTTCGGCGGGGCGGCCTGCGCGGCCACGCTGACGATGGAAACCTGGTAAGGCCTTTCCACAATCACGGCCTGACGCAACGGCGCGCCTCTGGGTCGCGCCGTTTCGCGTTTGCGGGGTTGGAGGGCATTAGCCCTCGCAGCTGTTTCCGATTTTCGTTAACCACGAAAGGTTTTAA
>CAZPJO010000225.1:0-4888 GCA_964586895.1 uncultured Roseicyclus sp. | reverse complement strand
TCATCAGGCCAAGACCCGCTTCCTGGATCAGGTCGTTCATCGGCGCGCCGTAGCGCTTGAATTTCGACGCCATCGAAATGGCCAGCCGCATATAGGCCGTCACCAAACGGTGCAGGCTTTCCTCGCAACGCTCATCCCGCCACGCATATGCAAGCCTCAGTTCGGTTTCCGCATCCAGCAATTCCGCCTTCATGGCGCGGCGCGAAAGTGACTGGTCTGATCCCATGTCAAATGCCATAACGACCCCCCGGTTTTGTTCACCTGATCAACCGCCTGTTTCGGCGGGTTTCAAAAAGGTTTACGCAGGTAAAAACCGTTCGGATCAAAATTCGGGACATTAAATTGCGTCTGCCCCCTCTCACCCTTGTTCTTGGTGGCGCTTCAAGCGGCAAATCCGTCTTTGCGGAACGCATGGTGCATCAATCAGGCCTGGCCAAAGTCTACATCGCCACGGCCGAGACACTCGATGATGAGATGTCCGAGAAAATCATCGCCCACAAAGATCGCCGCATGGGTCAGGGCTGGCGCACGATCGAGGCGCCCCATGACACGGCGACCGCGCTGATGCAGATCGAAAGCGGCGAGGTCGTGCTCTTGGATTGCGTGACGTTCTGGCTGACCAACCTGATGATCGACGACGGCGATTGGCAGGAAGAACTCGAACATCTGATCGACGTGCTGATCCAGATGCGCGCGCCCGTCGTGTTGGTGTCCAACGATGTGTCCGGCGGTATAACGCCCGTCAACGCGCTGGCGCGTACCTTTCAACGGGTGCAGGGCGTGGTCAATCAAAGCCTGGCTGCTGAATGCGATCTGGTGGTCTATATTCGCGCGGGCCTTGCGCAGGTGCTTAAGGGACAGCCCGAGCTTGATCCCGTGGATGACCCGTGGTGAGCCGCCTGATCTGGGTCCGTCACGGTCCCACCCATCAAAAGACCTTCACCGGATGGCGCGACGTGCCCGCCGATCTGTCGGACGCCGCCGCAATTGCACGGCTTGGCCAATGGCTTCCGCCCGACACGCCCATCGTGTCTTCGGATCTCAAACGCGCCGTAGCCACCGCGGATGCCATAGCGGACGGCCGCCGCCGCCTGCCCCATGCCCGCGACCTGCGGGAATTCGATTTCGGTGACTGGGACGGCCTGCATTTCTCGGATGTGGCTGCCACGCATCCCGACCTCAGCCGCGCCTTCTGGGAAAAGCCCGGCGATATCGCCCCCCCGCGCGGCGAAAGCTGGAATGCCGTGACCGCGCGCGTGGGCTCTACCGTCGAGGCCCTGCGCGCCCGGCACGATGGCGATCTCATCCTGGTGGCGCATTTCGGCGTCATCCTGTGCCATATGGCGCTTCTGACCGGCATGACGCCCTATGAAGCACTCGGCCACCGGATCGAACCGCTCTCGGCGACGGTGCTGGAGCAAACCGCCACCGGCTGGCGGGCCGAACGCATCAATCACAGCGCCTGATGCCCCCCATCAGATCGTTTGGTTTGACCTTCCGCGCAAAGCAGGCATGGATGAACCCATGACATATTCCCTTCTGATCGGGCAGAAATCCTATTCCAGCTGGTCCATGCGTGCCTGGCTGTCGTTCGCGCCCTTCGACATCCCCGTCACCTTGCACATGGCTGAAATCTACGGCGATGCGTTCCACGACACCGTCGCCACATTCGGCGGTCATCGCACCGTGCCCGCCGTGCGCACCCCCGACGGCGGGTTACTAAGCGACTCCATCGCCATCGCGTGGCACTTGGCCGAAGCGTTCCCGGATCGCGGCCTGCTGCCAAGCGACCCGGTGCTGCGGGCCGAGGCGCAAAGCATCATCGCCGAAATGCACTCCGGCTTCGTCGATCTGCGCGCCAATTGTCAGGTCAACCTGCGCAATGCCTGGGCCGGGTTTCAGCCCTCCGATGCGGTGCTGGCCGATTGTGCGCGGGCTGAGGCGATCTGGGCCACGGCGCTCGACCGCTCGGGCGGGCCGTTTCTCTACGGCGACTTCACCCTCGCGGATGCGTTCTATGCCCCGGTGGTGACGCGGTTCCTGACCTATGGCCTGCCGATGTCGGACAGGTCGCGCGCCTATGCACGCGCCATCACCACGCACCCCGCGTTTCTCGACTGGCGCGCCGATGGCCTGAAGGAAACGCAGGAAATAGCGCGCTACGACAAGGCGCCCCTAGAACGCATACCGTTCCCGACCTTCTCTTAAGGTGTGTTAACACTTCGCTAACCATGATCCGGCTAGGAAAGGGTCATGTTCGACCAACCCTCGCCAGAATCCCTCGCCCTCACCCATACCGTCGCCTTCGAAGGGTTGGAGGCCCGCCGGGTCGAGGTGCAATGCGCCGTGACCGCGGGTCTGCCCGGCTTTGCCATCGTGGGCCTGCCGGACAAGGCCGTGTCCGAGGCCCGCGAACGCGTGAAAACCGCGCTGCAATCCATGGCCATCGCCTTGCCCTCGCGCCGGATCACCATCAACCTCTCGCCCGCCGATCTGCCCAAGGAAGGCTCCCATTTCGACCTGCCCATTGCCTTGGCCCTTCTGGCGGCCCTGGGGATCGTGCCCAAGGAACGCGTCGAGGCGGCGATGTCGCTTGGGGAATTGTCGCTCGACGGTCGCCTCGTGCCGGTGCTCGGCGCGCTGCCCACCGCGCTGGCGGCGGGCGAAGACGGGCGCAGCCTCTATTGCCCGGCCGGATGCGGGGCCGAAGCGGCCTGGGTCGGGGCCACGCCGGTGGTCGCCGCCACGTCACTGGCCGAACTGATCGCGCACCTGACCGATCGCGCGCCGCTCGAACCCGCCCGCCCCGGCGAGGTCACGTCCGACACGGGCCCCAAATGTTTCTCCGAAGTGCGGGGGCAGGAACGCGCCAAACGGGCCGTGGAGATCGCCGCAGCCGGGCGGCACCACCTTCTCATGATCGGCTCTCCGGGGTCCGGCAAATCCATGCTCGCCGCGCGACTGCCCGGCATCCTTCCGCCGCTTTCCGCGCCCGAGGCCCTGGAAACCTCCATGATCCACTCGCTAGCCGGGCTTTTGACCGAAGGCGGCATCTCCCGCACCCGGCCTTACCGCGCGCCGCACCATACCGCCTCGATGGCCGCGATTGTCGGCGGCGGGCGTGGCGCAAAACCTGGCGAGATCAGCCTCGCCCACAACGGCGTCCTGTTCCTCGACGAATTCCCTGAATACCCCCGTCAGGTGCTCGAAACCCTGCGCCAACCGATTGAAACCGGCGATGTCGTCGTTGCCCGTGCCAATGCCCATGTCACCTATCCCTGCCGGTTCCTGCTGATCGCGGCGGCCAATCCGTGCCGCTGCGGGCATCTTTATGACGCCAATCAGGCCTGCAACCGCGCCCCCGTCTGCGGGCAGGATTACATGGGCAAGATCTCCGGGCCGCTGATGGACCGTTTCGACATGCGCCTCGAAGTGCCGCCCGTGGCCTATTCCGACCTCGACCTGCCCGCCTCGGGCGAGACGAGCGCGATGATCGCCGAACGCGTTGCACGCGCCCGACAGCTTCAGGCCGACCGCTTCGCATCCATCGGGGCCGAGGCCCGCGTCAACGCCGATGCCGAAGGCGCGCTTCTGGAACAGATCGCCACACCGGACGCTGCGGGCAAGGAGATGCTCCTCAAAGCCGCCGATCAATTCCACCTGACCGCGCGCGGCTATCACCGGGTGCTACGGCTCGCGCGTACAATCGCCGATCTCGACGGCGCCGAAAGTGTCAGCACGCCCCATATTGCCGAAGCCGTCGGCTATCGCCTGATCGCCGCCCGTGACGGTTAAGCGCGTCCTCACGACACGACGATTAAGCGCGTCCTCACGACGCGACGATTAAGCGCGTCCTCACGACGCGGCGGCTAGGCGCGCCCTGATGAACTCCGCCGCCTTGCCAATGGCATCGCGCGCTTCGGGCAGGGCCTCGCCGAACACATGCCACGCGTGCGGCGCGTTCGGCCAATCCTGCATCACCACCTCACCCCCGGCTTGGCGCAGGACCTCGGCCATGCGCACCGCATCATCGCGCACGATTTCCGTGTGCGAATACTGGATCAACGTGGGCGCCGGTGTGTCGAACCGCGCAAACAGCGGCGACAACACCGGATCGGACAAATCCACCCCCGGCGCGGTCGCAAATCCGATCAGGTCCGGCAACCGTTCGACCGGCAACAGCGGATCACGCCGCGCATTCTCGACCATCGACGCGCCCGAGCCGGTCAGATCCGTCCACGGACAAAAGGCCACGCATCCGGCGGGGCGCACACCCTCCGCCCCCAGCTCCGCCATCAACGACAACGCCATGCCGCCGCCCGCGCTGTCACCGGCAAGGATGATCTCCTCCGCGCGCGTGCCCTGCGCGATCAAGCGGTCCCATGTGGTCCGCGCATCGTCTTGTGCGGCTGGCAGAACATGCTCCGGCCCAAGCCGATAGTCCGGCGCAACAACGCGGCAGCCGCTCCGGCGCGCCAGGGCCCGGATGAGCGCGCGATGCGACACGGGCGAGCCCGCGATATACCCGCCGCCGTGGAAATAAAGGATCGTGCCAACCGCCCCCTGCTCCGGTTCACACACGGCACATGGCGGCGCGCCCGGCGCGGTCCGTTCGCTCAGACCGCTGGCGCGCCCGCCCAGAATGCGACCAAGATAGTCGAAATCCTTGCGCTGGCCGCCGGGCCGTTTGACATGGCGCATGCGGGTCTTGCCGATCAGGCGGCACAGGACATTCAGAATACTCAGCCGCAGGCTCATGCCCCGGCGGCGCGGCGCTCGATCGCCTCCCAGATCTTCGCGGCGATGTTGACGCCGTCGAACCGCTCAAGCTCCTGAATGCCGGTGGGCGAGGTCACGTTGATCTCGGTCAGCCAGCCGCCGATCACGT
>CAZPJO010000224.1:0-4889 GCA_964586895.1 uncultured Roseicyclus sp. | reverse complement strand
CGACGCGATGGTCACCAGACAGGCCGCGCCCTTTGGGCGTGGCGCCGGCTTCGCCGTCGCCGGGGGCCTCACGCGCCTGCGGCGCGCTCGGCCCTGCGTCCGAGCCGATCTCTTGCACGAATGACAAACACGCGGCCAGATGGAACGGGTCCTCCCCAGAAGCCACACCACATCGCGTCCGGAACCGTCAGGACGTGCATATTTTTGGAACAAAGATGACGACAGCCGCCTGCGATCCCCCGTCCGCTCAGCGTAACCCGCCCCATCTTTGTTCCCTGAAAATGCAAATCCACCATCCGTCACCACAGACCGACAGCAGATCAATCAAGATCGAAGGAGTCCACGGGAGGGTGGGCGGGGCGAAGCTGCAAGCGAGCGTCGCCTCACTCGACCCCTGGGGCCCATCCGTTCACAGCTTGATCGGTCCACTGGACCAATCATCGACCTCTGGCCAAACTGCTGCTCACCCCCAGCCGGACACCGCCTTCGTCTCAAGGAACTCGTGCAACCCAAACCGGCCGCCCTCACGCCCGTTGCCCGATTGCTTGTAGCCGCCAAAGGGCGAGCCCATGGCGAAACCCTGTGAATTGCCCTCAACCATCCCGGACCGCAGCCGCCGCGCCACGCGGCGCAGTTTCTCCTGATCCCCGGTCTGCACGTAATTCGTCAGACCATAATCGGTGTCATTGGCAATCGCCACCGCGTGATCCTCGTCGTCAAACGGCATGATTGACAGAACCGGCCCAAAGATCTCCTCGCGGTAGATCGTCATATCGGGTGTCACATCGGCAAACACTGTCGGGCGAATGTAGTACCCACGGTTCAGGTTCTCGGGCCGCCCTACGCCACCGGCCAGCAATGTCGCGCCCTCATCAATCCCCACCTGGATCAGGTCCTGGATCTTGTTGAACTGCAACTCGGACACAGCCGGGCCGATGTGCCGCCCCTCTTCGCTTGCCGGTCCAACCGTCACCGATTTCGCCGCCGCTTCCGCCTCTTCTACGGCCTGCGCATAGCGCGCGCGCTCCACCAACATCCGTGTCGGCGCGTTGCACGACTGGCCCGTGTTGCGGAAACACCGGATCACCCCCTGCTTCACAGCCTTCTCATGGGCGTCGGCGAAGATGATATTCGCCCCCTTGCCGCCCAATTCCAACGATACGCGCTTGATCGTGTCTGCCCCGGCCTTGGAGATCAACCGCCCGGCCCGCGTGGATCCGGTGAAGCTCACCATATCCACGTCCTCGTGTGCCGAAAGCTGGCTGCCAACGCCCACACCGTCGCCATTCACCATGTTGAAGACGCCCGCAGGCACGCCCGCCTCGTCCATGAACTCGCTGAACAACACACCCGACAGTGGCGCGATTTCTGACGGCTTAAGCACCATCGTGCACCCGGCCAGCAACGCGGGCACCACCTTCAACACGATCTGGTTCATCGGCCAGTTCCACGGGGTGATCAACGCGCACACGCCGATCGGCTCGTAAACCGTGCGCTCGCTCGGGGCCCAATCGCCCAACGGATGATCCCACACGAAATCCTTGGCCGCGTTGATGAACCCTTCCAAATGCCACGACCCCGCGCCGACCTGCTGCGCGCGGGCCAGGTCAAGCGGCGCGCCCATCTCAAGGCTGATCGCCTGCGCCATCTCCTCGGACCGCGCCTTGTAGACCGCCAGCAATTTTTCGGCCAATGCGATGCGCTCGGCCGGGTCGCTCCAGCCCCAGGTCTCGAACGCCCGCTTGGCGGCGGCAACGGCGGCGTCCGTGTCGGCCTGATCCCCAAGCGAGATCACCGCCCCCACTTCTTCGGACGACGGGTCGATCACGTCGAAGTCGCGTGCCTTGGCCGGCGCCACCCATGCGCCGTCGATGTAGAAGTTCTTCGCGTTATCCATGATCGCCTCGTTATGCTCAATTCGCGCGGGACCGTGACAGGGGATCAAACCCGGTGCAAGACCCGCCGTTCTTTACACCTGCTTCGATCCGGTCAATCGTTCCACCTTGCCCTGCCGTGCCGAAACGGCGCGCCCTTTTGGTGATCTTGTCACTGTCATCGGGCGGCGAAACGCATAGGTACGGGCCAAGCCTGAAAGACACTCAACAAAAGGAACGAACCCATGGGCCTGCGCATCAATGATGAAATCCCGAACCTGCCCGTGACCACCGATCAGGGCACGATGACCCTGCATGACTTCATCGGCGACAGCTGGATGATCCTGTTCTCGCACCCTAAGGACTTCACCCCCGTGTGCACCACCGAATTCGGCGCCGTGGCGCAACTGGCCGATGAATGGGCCGCGCGCAACACCAAGGTGCTTGGCGTGTCCGTCGACGGGGTCGAGGACCATGTAAAATGGAAGGGCGATATCGAATCCGTGGCCGGTGCCAAGGCGGGCTTCCCCATCGTGGCCGACACCGATCTGGCGATTTCCGAAGCCTTCGACATGCTCCCGGCCGAAACCGCCCTACCGGAAAACCGCACCCCCAATGACACCGCCACCGTGCGCGCCGTCTTCATCATCGGGCCCGACAAGAAGCTCAAGCTGACCATGACCTACCCGATGAACGTGGGCCGCAACTTTGCCGAAGTGCTGCGCGCGCTCGACGGGTTGCAAACCGCCGCCCGCGAAGGCATCGCCACCCCCGCCAATTGGGTGCCGGGCGACGATGTCGTGGTGCCGGTGGCTGTGTCCGACGAAGACGCGATCGCCAAATACGGCGCCATCGACAAGAAATTGCCCTACCTGCGCATGGCGAAACTGCCGGGCTAAGCGGGCCGTAAAACGCGCGTTTTCCACCCGAATTTCGCGCGAAATCCGCACCGCACCAACATCAAAAAAGCCCCGGCCAATCGGACCGGGGCTTTTCCTTGAACTGGTGATGAACTCAGCTGTGCAGCACCGCCGTCGAACCGACGCGGATGTTGGCTTCCAACTGGATCACGTGGTCATTGACCAGACGCACACAACCCGACGACGCGGACGTGCCGATCGACCAGGGCTGCGGCGTGCCGTGGATGCGCAGATATGTGTCGCGGCCCCCGGAATACAGGTACAGCGCCCGCGCGCCCAACGGGTTGTCGGGGCCTCCGGGCACACCACCGGCATATTGCCCATAGATATGCGGCTCGCGCGCGATCATGTTCGCGGTCGGGGTCCAGCTCGGCCAATCCGCCGTGCGCCCGATGCGGAACCGTCCCGCCTGATAAAGGCCGTCGCGGCCCACGGCGACGCCGTAACGCATCGCGGTGCCGCCGCTTTCGATGTGGTAAAGGTAGCGCGCCGTCGGGTCGACATGCACATCACCGGCCCGCAGACCGCCGTTCACTTCCACGCGCTGCGGCATGAACCGCGGGTGCAGACCCCAGGGGTTATTCACACCTGCACGCGGGCCCTGGTCCGGGGCCACGTCTTCGCCGATCCCCACGGCATCTTGCGCCAGCGCGGGGCTGATCACGGCGCTGGAAAACAGCGTCGTCGTCGTGATGATGAAATGGCGGCGGGTCAACATGGTTTCGTCCTCATCGGTCGTCTGGCAGCAAATGCGCAAAGAATCGCACTCCTATTGTTTGCATGCAAAAGCCTGTGGACAAGTCCTTTGTCCAGTGATTCCGGTCACATCTGCGTAAGGAAACCCGTAAGCGTGGCCTTACGGGTCGTTTTTTGGGGGTCCCAAAGGGCAAAGTCAGCGGCTCTGCCGCTTTGCATCCGCTCACAACACAGCTTAGCTGCCTGCCCATCACGCCAATCGACAATGGTCATACTGCAGCCTTTGGGCGATCCACTCCGGGGCGGAAATTCGAGCCCCCCGCCCCCTTGCGGCAATCCCGCTCCTCCCAGTCAGGCGCGCGGTCATTTGCCTGTCACACGGTCCGCCAGCACGCTGCGCAGTCTGGACAGTGTTCAACCCAAAGCATCCGGAAAAAAGAGCGCGACACAGATCACCACAATCACCGTCAGCACCCAACTGCATATTAGGTAAGTCAACGCCCTTTTCCATTTTCGCCGCAGCTCCGGGAAAAAGTCTCCGGCGCGAAAAAGTCCGACTTTGTGTTTCACGTCACTTTGATCCGCCAACCCTGCAAGCGCGGCAAAGTTCCAGTTCGTTTCTTTCAGAAGCGCGACCATGATTTTGCCTTGCCAGAAAATGCTTACAAACAAGGCGAAAACGCCATTCAACATCAGCGCGGAGATCAACAGCATCGGACCATTAACCATACCAACACTCACCCGGATAAAAGAGACGTCTAAATGTGATCGCCCGCCATTTGGGCAGCCACAAGGCAGTATGCCAAGTGCAAACCACCGATCACGAGCGGCGATACAGGACGTCGGCGTCGCCTAGATCGCAATGTTGTTGGCCGTCCGTAAAGTAGCCCGGTAGTGGTCTGGGGGCAAAGGCGCGACCAGGATCCGCCGGGCAGAGGCGGCGTTCCCTTTCCCAACGGAGACGGGCAATTCCGCCATCCATGCGCAGCCCCCTCCACCCCACAAAAAAGGCCCCGCGCAACCGGCGGGGCCTTTCCGATTTCAAACCTGAAAGGCGCGTTACTCGGCGTCCGCCGGAACACCCTCTTCGCCGGTCTCCTGGTTGACCATCTTCATGGCCAGACGGACCTTGCCGCGATCGTCAAAGCCCAGAAGCTTGACCCAGACATCCTGACCCTCTTTGAGGACGTCGGAGGGGTGGTCCAGCCTGCGGTTCTCGATCTGGCTGACATGCACCAGACCGTCACGCTTGCCGAAGAAGTTCACGAAGGCGCCGAAATCGACGATCTTCACGACCTTGCCTTTATAGACCTTACCCTCTTCCGGCTCGGCCACGTTCGAGTGGATCATGTCATAGGCCTTCTGGATGGCCTCACCGTTGGCGGACGCGATCTTGATG
>CAZPJO010000223.1:4336-4891 GCA_964586895.1 uncultured Roseicyclus sp. | reverse complement strand
CCGCTACAGCGCACGTCGTTTGGCCCTTACGCGCGCGCTATGATCCGCAACTGCAAGGAAGAAAGCTTCCACCAACGGCAGGGCTTCGACATCATGATGAAGATGAGCGCAGGCACCGACGCGCAGAAACGCATGGCCCAGGATGCGCTCAACCGGTTCTGGTATCCCGCCCTGATGATGTTCGGGCCGTCGGACGCCGAAAGCACCCATTCCGCGCAATCGATGGCGTGGAAGATAAAGATGAATTCCAACGACGAGCTGCGCCAGAAATTCGTTGATCAGACCGTTCCGCAGGCCGAATACCTGGGCTTGAGCGTGCCGGATGACACGCTTGCATGGAACGACGAAAAGCAGGGCTACGATTTCGCCGAGCCCGATTGGGACGAATTTTTCGAGGTGCTCAAAGGCAACGGCCCCTGCTCGGTCGAGCGGATCGAAGCCCGCCAAAAGGCGTGGGATGACGGCGCCTGGGTGCGCGAGGGGCTGATGGCACACGCCGCCAAGAAACGCGCAGCGAAGGTGGCGGCGGAATGATGCGCAGGGTTGTTCTGGCAT
>CAZPJO010000223.1:0-4272 GCA_964586895.1 uncultured Roseicyclus sp. | reverse complement strand
GCTCACGCCGCCGCGGGTTTTGTGTGGGAGCCCGCCTTGGGAACAAATGGTGTGCCCTTCGATCCGACGATTGTGCCCGGATTGGACGCAACGTGGTTCTATTCCGACTTCCGATGCGACTTCGGATCTGTCTGCTTCACCAATTACCTCCCAATGAGCTTGCAATGACCGACCAAGCCGAATGGCCCCTGTGGGAAATCTTCATCCGTGGCCAACACGGCGCGTCGCATCGCCATGTGGGCAGCCTCCATGCGCCCGACGCGGAGCTGGCCATCAAACATGCGCGCGATGTCTACACCCGCCGCAAGGAAGGGGTCAGCATCTGGGCGGTTCCATCCGCGCAGATCGCGGCCTCCAGCCCGTCCAAAAAGGGCCCGATGTATGACCCGGCCGAGGACAAGACCTATCGCCACCCGACCTTTTTCGACATCCCCAAGGACGTGGGGCCGATGTGATGGCGCAAGATCCGCTGTTCGAATTTCTCCTGCGTATGGGCGACAACACCCTGATCCTGGGCCATCGCCTGTCTGAATGGTGCGGCAGGGGGCCGGTGTTGGAGGAAGACATCGCGCTCGCCAATACCGCGCTCGACCTGATCGGGCAGACGCAGATGTGGCTTGGCCTCGCCGGCGAAGTGGAGGGCAAGGGGCGCAGCGCCGATGACCTCGCCTATTTCCGCGATGCCTACGATTTCCGGTGCTGCCTTTTGGTGCAGCAGCCCAATGGCGATTTCGGCCAGACCATCATGCGCCAATACCTGTTCGATCAATGGCACATGATCGCGCTTGGCGACCTCAAGGCCTCCGCCCATGATCAGGTCGCCGCCATTGCCGCGAAGGCCGAAAAGGAAGTCACCTACCACGTCGAACGCTCGGCCGACCTGATCATCGGTCTGGGCGACGGGACCGAGCAAAGCCACACACGAATGCAAGCGGCCCTCGACATGCTCTATCCCTACGTGGGCGAATTGTTCGACCCGACGGATACCGACACCGCTGTCGTCACCAAAGGTGTGGCCAGTGATCCCGCAAAGTGGCGCGACCCGTTCGACACCGCCATCGGCCAGGTGTTCGCACAAGCGACCTTAACCCTTCCCGAAAGCCGCTTTTCCCACAAGGGCGGGCGCACCGGAACACGCCACACAGAACATCTGGGCCACCTTCTGGCCGTCATGCAGACCCTGCCGCGCAGTCACCCTGACGCCACATGGTAGTGGCCTCCACCGACCAGATCTGGGCCTGGCTCGACGCGGTGCCCGACCCGGAGATCCCCGTGATCTCGGTGGTGGACCTTGGCATCATCCGCAATGTCCAATGGCAGGGCGAGACGCTCGAAGTCACCCTCACGCCCACCTATTCCGGCTGCCCCGCGACCTCTGTCATCGAGATCAGCGTGGATCAGGCCCTGCGCGACCACGGCGTGCAGAACATCACCCTCAAACGGCAGATCGCGCCGCCCTGGACCACCGATTGGCTGTCGGACAAGGGCCGCGCGAAACTGCAGGCCTACGGCATCGCGCCGCCCAATCCCGCCGGCGGGCCAACCCAATGCCCGCGCTGCCAATCCACCGATCTCAAACGGATAAGCCAATTCGGCTCAACCCCTTGCAAGGCCCAATGGCAATGCCGCGATTGCCTGGAACCCTTCGACTATTTCAAATGTATCTGAGGCACCCTTGGCCAAATTCATTCCCCTCACCGTCACCGATATCCACCGCACCACCACCGACGCCATCGCCGTGCGCCTCAAGCCCGCCGACGGCTCCACCCTGCCCTTCACCCAAGGCCAATACCTCACCTTCCGGCACACCATCGACGGCACCGAACTGCGCCGCGCTTATTCCATCAGCGCGGGCGTCACCGACAAAACGCTCGAAGTCGGCATCAAGCGCGTCAAAGGCGGTGCCTTCTCCACTTGGGCCAACGACAACCTCAAACCCGGCGACACGCTCGACGCGCTCTCCCCCATGGGCGCCTTCCACACGCCCCTCCACCCCGAGGCCCAAAAGCACTACATCGGCTTCGCCATCGGCTCCGGCATCACACCCGTTCTGTCGATCCTGCGCTCCGTGCTCGCCGTCGAACCACACAGCCGCTTCACACTGATCTACGCAAACCGCGCCGCGCGCGACGTGATGTTCCGCGAGGAACTCGAAGACCTGAAAAACGAAAACCTCTCGCGGCTCAACATCGTCCACATCCTCAAGAACGACCCGCAGGGCATCGACCTCTTCACCGGGCGCATCGACGCCGAAAAACTCGACGCGATGTTCAAAACATGGGTCCCCGTCGCCTCCGCCGACGCCGCCTTCATCTGCGGTCCCGAACCCGCAATGCATACCATCGCCGACCGGCTCGCAGCCCACGGCATGGCCAAAGACGCGATCAAATACGAACTCTTCGCCTCTGCCCAACCCGGCCAGCTTCCGCAAAAGGCCCTGCCCGAAGACACCGCCAAAGGCGCCACCGCGACCGTGATCCTCGACGGCACCGCGCAAGACATTCCCATGGCGCCGGGCGAAACCATCCTCGACGCAGCCCTGCGCGCTGGCCTCGACGCCCCCTACGCCTGCCGCGCGGGCGTCTGCTCCACCTGCATGTGCTCGGTGCGCGAGGGGGCCGCCGACATGATCACCAATCACGCGCTCGAAGATTACGAAGTCGCGCGCGGCGTGGTGTTAAGCTGCCAGGCCGTGCCGACGTCGGACACGATCACGGTGGAATACGTGGATCACTGAAGGGCGTCGCGCCGCAATCCGAGCGACCCGTCTCATCCACACTGCTTGCGCAAGATCCACCCGGTTGGCGGCGCTCACTCTCGCTTTTGAAACAACCAAATCCGATGCCAATCACCACCGCACGGATCCTTTTGGTCGGGTCGTGATTCTGTGGTATTCTTTTCGCATTATTTGAAGAAACCAATTATTTTATGGTGATTGATATGAACGAGACACCCAAAATGGGCGTGGTTCCCGCATGCCGAATTGACCAAGCCGACCGCATCCAGAAGGGCGAAGCTGACCCGCTGGGTGACATTGTTGACCGGATCCTGATCGGCACCGACCACTTCATCATCTACTCGGTGGTGCAAGGCGGCGAACCGGAAAAGGCGGTCCCGGTCGCCAAAGGCAACCGGACGCTTTTGTCCCAACTTCTCAATCGGGATACGGGCGACGCGCGCCGGCACGCCTCCGATCATGTGTGGCTGCGCACCAGGTACCCGGCGGACTACGACTGCGCCAAGACGCTGCGCGCAAAACTCGGCTCAATCGCTGCCGAATTGGCCAATATCTGTGATATCGTCGACAGCATTTGCCGATCCGGGAGCCTCGATGCCGGAAGCTCTGCCTCCCTCCGCACCCGCGCCACCGAGATGATGGCCCGCGCGATGGAGCTGGCCTATGAGGGCAACGAGGAAGAGGCGAAGGCGCTTCTGACCCATCTGCGCAAGAACACGACCAAGATCCGCGATAGCAAGAACCGCATGCGATACGTGGGCGGCAACCTCTTCGCGCTTGTAGTCCTGCTCATGGTCTGGGGCGTCGTGCGTTACAACGGCTTGCTTCCAGCGCTGGTCTTGCCCGGCACGGGAGCCACGCCGCCGTCCTTCGACGTGCACGCTCTCGACATCCTCGCGTTGGGAGCCGTCGGCGCATTCTTCGCCGTATCCGCATCCGTTAGCTCGATCCGTGTCGATCACGCCGTTTCGGTTCGGGAGATGTTTTACACGGGCATCGTCCGCATCCCGATTGGCGTGATCGCAGCGGGCGTCGCCATCTTCCTGATTTCGGGCGATTGGTTGCTGGCCTCCATCGACGACACCCTAATGCCCTGGACCTTCCTGCTGTTCGGGTTCCTCGCGGGCTTCAGCGAGCTGTTTGTGCCCAATGCGCTCCGACAGGTCGAGGCCGCCTCCACCGTGTCCGCGCCGTCAAACGCGGCTTGATTACCGCTGCTTCTCGGGTCTTCCCGAGCGGCCCGCCCCGGCCCGACAAAAAGCAAGGTCCCTTACACGGGGCCTTTCTTCGCGTGTCACGCTGCGGCTGGCATGTCGCCCGATGCCGCCGAAAACAGCGCCTCAAATTATGAAGATTCGGTAAACTTTCTCGTCGCTTTCAATTGGAATCAACGGCTTAACCCCTCTGCTCACGCGTGAGCAACCACCCCTGCTCAAACCGCCTCCAGCGCCACCGCGATGCCCTGACCGACCCCGATGCACATCGTCGCCAGCGCCCGTTTTCCACCGTTCAGCTTCATCTCCAGCGCCGCCGCC
>CAZPJO010000222.1:255-4933 GCA_964586895.1 uncultured Roseicyclus sp. | reverse complement strand
AAAACTAGCGGGCGAGTTGGGCGTCTCCATCCCCGACTATGCGGCTGAGATGTTCGCAGCGAAATCCGACGTGTCGACATTTTCCGACGCAGAGCTTCTGCGGATGGACAGCAAGACCTACGAAGTCGGCGGCAAGACGTTCCGCGTGAGCGTGTTGGAGACGACATCGCCCGGTACCGTGCTCGACCGCAAAGCGTCGTTGATGGAGACGATGCCGAAGGTGGCCGAAGAAGACGGTGCCGATCAGGTGCTTTTGTTCGTGGTCGATATCCTGAACGAAGAAGCCACGATGCTGGTGCCCAATGCCCTGACCAAATCGGTGGCCGAAAAGTCGTTTGCGACCGTGGTTGGCGACGCGGATCAGGTTGTTCTGCCTGGTGTCGTCAGCCGCAAGAAACAGATCATTCCCAACCTCGCGGTGTGATCCGGCAGTGATCGTGCGGGTGGGACGTCCTGCCTTGTGACAGGGGCCTTCGGGGGCGCAGGCTGCGTGCAGCACCCCCGGAGGTTGCCCCATGCTCATGTCCCTCGTCTTGTTGTTTGCTGTGGCGATGGCGCTGCTCGCCGCCGGTCCGGTCAGCACATTCGGAAGCCGTCCCGGCACCGAGTTCAAGGTCGGCTACACCTTCGGCCTGTTGTCTGCGGATGGCACGCGCCTTGACGGCATATGGGCCGGGACACCCTGCATCTTCCGCTAGAAGCCGCCGCGCCGATGCCCTAAGCCTGCGCCGACAGGAACGGAGCGCCCATGACCCGCATCATCGAAAACCTCGCCGAGATTTCCGGCATGTACGACGCCGTGTTTTGCGACCTCTGGGGCTGTGTGCACAACGGGGTCGATCCGTTCGCAGAGGCGATAGAGGCCCTGCGCGCCTTCAAGGCCGGGGGCGGCACGGTCCTTCTGCTGACCAATGCGCCGCGTCCGCGCGCCTCGGTCGCCACCCAATTGGACCGGATCGGCGTGCCCCGCGATTGCTGGGACGTGATCGCGACCTCGGGCGATTCCGCACGCGCCGCGATGCTGACCGGCGCGGTGGGCGAGAAGGTCTGGCATATCGGCGAGCCGCATGACGCGCCGTTTTTCGAGAAGATGGAGCTGATCGACGACGCCGTCGAAATCACCCAGGTCCCTCTTAATGAGGCCGAGGGGATTGTCTGCACCGGGCCGTTCGACCCCAAGGCGGATCCCGCCGAGATGCGTCCGCAGTTCCTTCTGGCCAAGACGAAAGGGCTCAAACTGCTGTGTGCCAACCCCGATATCGTCGTGGATCGGGGCGAAAGCCGCGAATGGTGCGCGGGCGCGTTGGCGCAGCTTTATACCGAAATGGGCGGCGAGAGCCTTTACTTCGGCAAGCCGCATCCGCCGATCTACGACCTTGCACGCCGCCGCCTGACGCAGATGGGCAAAGCCACATCCGACGACCGCATCCTTGCCATCGGCGATGGCATCGTGACCGACATCCCCGGTGGTGTGGGTGAAAACATCGACACGCTGTTCATCACGGGTGGCCTTGCGCGCACAGAAACCGGCACCAACACACAGCCCGACCCTTCGAAACTGGCGCGTTTCCTGACCGATGCGCAGCTCGAGCCGACCTATTCGATCGGCTACCTGCGATAACAGTGACGCAACAAAGTTGCGATCTACCGACAAAAATTCACATTTTATTACTTTCTGCATTGCAGAATGCCCCCGAGTCGCCCTATACAGCGCGGGAAGGAGGCCTCTGCCATGCTCGATAACATCAACACCGGCACCATCGTCGTCGAAGATCTTGAAGTGGGGATGACCCGCTCGCTGACGAAAATCGTGACCGATCAGGATATCGAGATGTTTGCCGAGGTCTCGACCGACCGCAATCCGGTTCACCTTGATGACAGCTATGCGCAGGATACGATTTTCGAGGGGCGCGTGGCCCATGGCATGCTGACCGCGGGCCTGATCTCGGCGGTGATCGGAGAACAGCTTCCGGGCCACGGGTCGGTCTACCTTGGTCAGACGTTGAAATTCATGGCACCCGTTCGGCCCGGCGATGCGGTCGAGGCCATTGTCGAAGTTCTGTCGATTGATTACGCGCAGCGCCGCGTGCAGC
Organism: uncultured Roseicyclus sp.; assembly: GCA_964586895.1. GTDB lineage: Bacteria > Pseudomonadota > Alphaproteobacteria > Rhodobacterales > Rhodobacteraceae > Gymnodinialimonas. Next base: position 2,840 of record CAZPJO010000222.1, on the reverse strand, counting down.
TCAAGACAATCGCGCGGGTGGGCGAAACCATCGTCCTGAAGGGCGAAGCGACCGTGCTGGCCCCTTCGGGCAAATTCGACTGATCGACGTTTTGGTCTCAGCTTCGTTGCCGCGTGCACACGGGTTCTTGCCCTCCCCTGCCCCGGACCGCTAACTGCGCCCCATGCGAGTCCTGCGCGATTATCAATATGCCCAAACCCGCGATCGCGGTGCCTCGGTCGCCATCGGAAATTTCGACGGGGTGCACCGAGGGCATCAACATGTTCTGGGCCTTGCCAAACGGCTTGACGCGCCCCTTGGCGTTGTCACGTTCGAGCCGCATCCGCGCGAGGTTTTTGCACCCGATGCCCCGCCCTTCCGCCTGATGAATGCCGAAGCGCGGGCCAATCGTTTGGAAAAATTAGGCGTCGATCTGCTCGCTGAATTGCCGTTTGACACCCGGCTTTCGGGCCTCACGGCGGAGACATTCGTGAGCAATGTTCTGGTTGATGGGCTTGGGATCAGCCACGCGGTTGTCGGGGCGGATTTCTGTTTCGGCAAGGGGCGTGCGGGCAACGCCGATCTGCTCAAGTCACTCGGCGCGCAACACGGGTTCAACGTGACAATTGCCACATTGCTGGAACGGGAAGGCGGGGCGGTGTCGTCCACGGCGATCCGGCAGGCGCTGTTGGAGGGCCGACCGGCGGATGCAGCCGAGATGCTTGGCCATTGGCACCGCATCGAAGGTCCGGTTCTGCACGGCGAAAAGCGCGGGCGCGAGTTGGGATATCCCACGGCAAACATGAACCTCGACGGTCTGCATGTGCCCAAGCCCGGTGTTTACGCGGTCACGGTCGAGGTGCGCGACGGCCTTCATGCGGGCACCTATGGCGGTGTGGCAAACCTTGGCTTTCGGCCGATGTTCGAACTCGAGACCCCCAACCTTGAGACGTTCCTGTTTGATTTCACGGGCGATCTCTATGGCGCGCATCTATCGGTCGGCCTTGTCGCCTATCTGCGCGGCGAGGCCAATTTCGACAGTCTCGATGCGCTGATCACGCAGATGGATGCGGATACCGCAGCGGCCAAGGCCGCCTTGCGCGCATGAGGAAAGAATTCTGGGCCCGTGTGCCGATGCACAAGATGACGCCCGAGGAATGGGAGGCCTTGTGCGACGGCTGCGGCAAATGCTGCCTCAACAAGCTGGAAGATGAAGACACGCACGACGTCGCCCTGACCCGCGTGGCATGCCGGTTGTTGGATGATGAAAGCTGCCGCTGCGGGCAATATGATATCCGCAAGACGCTGGTGCCCGAGTGCATCCAGCTGACCCCGAAAACCATGGGGGACGTTGCCTATTTCATGCCCGAAACCTGTGCTTATCGGCTTTTGCATGAGGGCAAACCCCTGCGCCATTGGCACCCCCTGATCTCGGGCGACCCAAATAGTGTGCATGAGGCGGGAGTTTCGGTGCGCGGTATCACCGTGCCCGAGTTCGAGATCCCCGAAGAAGAATGGGAAGACTACATCATCGACGAACCCGGCACCTGAGAACCGGGGCGCGAGGGGCCGCCCCCTCGCCCGCGCGCCCTTAGCCCCGCGCTTCCCCAATCAGCCGCAGGATATCGCGTGCCGCAGATGGAATGTGCGTGCCTGGCCCAAAGATCGCCGCCACGCCCGCGCCCTTCAGGAAATCATAATCCTGTTGTGGGATCACACCGCCACAGATCACGATGATATCGCCCGCGCCCTCGGCCTTCAGCGCCTCGATCAGTTTGGGCGCAAGCGTCTTGTGGCCCGCCGCCTGGGACGAAATGCCGATGACGTGCACGTCGTTGTCGATGGCGTCCTGCGCAGCCTCTTCAGGGGTCTGGAACAAAGGGCCCACGTCCACGTCGAAGCCGATATCGGCAAAAGCCGTCGCAATGACCTTTGCACCGCGATCGTGGCCGTCTTGGCCCATCTTCACCACCAGCATGCGGGGGCGGCGGCCTTCAACCTCGGCGAATGCCTCCACTTCGCCTTGGATCGCGGCGAAATCCTCGTCCCCCTCGTAGGCCGAGCCATAGACCCCCGCGAGGGTTTTCACTTCGGCGCGATGCCGTCCGAACACTTTCTCCATCGCCATGCTGATTTCCCCCACGCTGGCCCGCGCGCGCGCGGCCTCCACTGCGGCGGCCAAAAGGTTGCCGCCCTCTTTTGCCACATGTTCCAAGTCCGCCAACGCCGCGGCGCAGGCCTCTGCATCCCGTTCGGCCCGGATACGGTCCAATCGGGCGATTTGACTGTCGCGCACGGCAGAATTGTCGATTTCGCGGATGTCGATCGGGTCTTCGCTGTCTTTGCGATATTTGTTAACGCCCACGATGACCTCATCGCCTTTGTCGATCATGGCCTGCCTGCGCGCGGCACTTTCCTCGATCCGCAGCTTGGGAAGCCCGGAGGCCACGGCCTTCGTCATGCCGCCCATCTCTTCGACCTCGTCCATCAAAGCGGTCGCCTTTTCGATCAGCTCGTTGGTGAGGCTTTCGATGTAATACGAACCTGCCAGCGGATCGACGACCTTGGTGACGCCGGTTTCTTCTTGCAAAATCAACTGGGTATTG
>CAZPJO010000222.1:0-245 GCA_964586895.1 uncultured Roseicyclus sp. | reverse complement strand
GCCGAAAATTCGGTTGGCAACGCAATCGCCTCGTCGAAGCTGTTGGTGTGCAGCGATTGCGTGCCACCCAGAACAGCGCTCATCGCCTCGAACGCGGTGCGCACGACGTTGTTGTAGGGATCCTGTTCCTGCAGGCTGACACCCGAGGTCTGACAATGGGTGCGGAGCGTTTTGGAACGTTCCGATTTAGCACCGAAATCCGTCATCACACGATGCCAGAGCGTCCGTGCGGCGCGTAGCTTGGC